>NZ_JBNJOH010000011.1:0-103181 GCF_050113735.1 Vibrio sp. TRT 2004
GCTCTGGCTCTGGCTCTGGCTCTGGCTCTGGCTCTGGCTCTGGCTCTGGCTCTGGCTCTGGCTCTGGCTCTGGCTCTGGCTCTTCAGGCTCAGATATCTGCTGTTCAGTGTCAATAGCGACATCATCCACCAGCTGAGGTTCTTGCAAGTCATCTAGGTCTAACTCATCAAGTAACGGATCCGCTTCAGGGGCAGAGTTGATCATGTCATCAATAAAATCATTGCTAGAGAAGACTTTTTCAACTTGTGGCTCTACAACTGTCTCTTCTGGCAGAACGTCTGATTGCGCCTCAACCTCGGTGCTCTCAATTTCAAGTAGCTGCTCAAACAGGTCAGTCGCGTCGTCACCCAGTTCGTATTCAGTCTTGGATGAATCTGATTCGACAAGCTCCTCAATCAGTTCGGTGCTTTGTGAAAGATTCACCTCTTCCGTATCTAGGCCTCCGCCAATCAGTTCATCAAGCTCAGCATCTAGGTCAAACTCATCTTCACCCTCAGCACCGTCGACGATGTCATCCAGTAAATCCGTACTGTCTTGCGTAAACTCTTCATCCGCGCCAATCAGTTGATCAAATACATCGGATTGAGTGTTCGGTTGCGGTGCTTCATTCAAGCTATCTTCAACAAGCTCATCGAGCAACTCGGTGCTTTCCGAGCTTATTTCAACACTTTCCTCGTCTAATAACTCATCAAGAAGTGCTGTCTCATCAATGGAATTTGCTTCTAGCGCCTCTAGATCGGCCTGCGCTTCCATCTGAGCAAATATGTCATCAATTTCATCATCAGACGCGAAATTTGGCTCACTCAGGTCTTTACTCGATTCATCACTCAAATCGAACGATTCGTCACCGTCGTCAAGTAAGCTATCGAAATCAAGATCATCGCTGCTCTCGCCCTGCACCTCACTAAATAGGTCATCAAGAAGAGATTGATCCAGTTCCGTTGAGCCGAGATCTTCGCTATCACCATCTCCGGCCAGTAAAGAGTCAAACTCGTCTTGTGAGAATTCACCATCGTCGGATAAGTCAAACCCTTCATCATCGTCTGGGTCATCAATAATGACTTCATCTAAAGCACGTTCCATCTCTTCGAGACCAAGCGCTTTTTCATCGCCATTCACGCTGATGCCATTTGAGCTCATGTCTACATCAGCTAACGACTCGTCAAGATCACCATCATCACCAATTCCGGCAAATGGATCATCTCCATCCTCGCCTTCTAAGTTGAAATCGAGGTCGCTGTCATCTAAGTCAGCAAATACGTTGTCTTCATCAGCCTGTTTGCCATCAATGTCACTGTCGTCACCAAATAGCTGCTCGCTATCCGAGTCACCGAAGAGATCGTCATCAAGCAACAAATCATCATCAATATCATCGTTAAGGGTTTCTGGGACAATCGGTGCCACAGGCTGAACTGGTTGCTGTTCAGCTACGGTTTGTTGAGCGTCTTCTTTCTTACGACGTCCAAGTAACATCACCACAAACAAACCAATTAATAAACCTGGAATGATCGCTAACGCCGCAACCAACCAAGTATTCGAGAATAACTGGTCCATCGCTGAAGGCGCCATTTTCTGCTCTTCAGCCACTCGTTGACGTTCCGCTTCAAGCAGTTTCTCTACTTCATTGCGAATACGGTTTTCGTCGCCCAGTTCATCTTTTAGTACATCGACTTCTGACTGAACTTCAGCAAGCATTAGGCGCAATTTGTGATTTTTTTCTTCCAGTGCAAGTAGCTCAGTTTCAGAGCTTTCAAGCTGGTTTTCTAGAGAACTGACCTGTTTTTGCTTTTCTTGCTCTGCGATAACTTTTAGTTCACTACCGGTTTCTATTTGTTCAGGCTTCGTCGCAGATGGTTCAGTGGTCGTTTCTGTCACAGGTGGGCGAGCAGTAACCGTAGGTTTTACCTTCTCAGCAGTGGTTGGGGTAACGTTTTTGCCCAAACGTGCTTGATGAGAAGCCATGACATTAATGGCTTCTTGCGTGCTTACAGCGCGAACCTGTTCTAAAGATGGGATACGAATGGTACTGCTTGGAATAAGCTCATGGATATTCTGATTGTCAAACGCTTGAGGGTTTAATTGAAAAATGGCGTATAGCGTTTGTTGCACAGTCACCGACGGAGAAGGACGCAACTGCGTAGCAATACTCCAAAGTGTTTCCTGCTCAGAAGTGGGGCCATAAAAACGAGAAGGCTCGGTTGTAGCGCTTGAATTACGTGAAAGAGGCTCTGAGAATTGGGGAGATGACTGGATCTCGCCGTTAGGCCCTTTAAGGCGAATGCTCTCCGCGCTTACTAATGATGTTTGAGTCACGGCAACTATTGCTAATGGCAATAATAGACGCTGTAGTAGTCGACGCATATAAGGCTCAGCTATGTGCTCAATTAAATAAAATACAATGATCTGTTAAATATATCGGATAAACCCACCAAAACTATAGGTATAGAGGTAAAAAATGTGTGTCCAACGCCATATTCGCATTAATCTCACATAAATTTTCTCGATTCGATTAAAAAAGCCCCACTTGAAAGCGAGGCTTCAATAACAATCTAATTTCGAGATTAGTAGTAATCGCGAATCAAGACTTCAGCAATCTGAACAGCATTGGTCGCTGCACCTTTTCTAACATTGTCAGCAACAACCCATAGGTTTACACCACTGTGGTGGCTAATGTCGTTACGGATACGGCCAACCATGACGTGATCTTTACCACCAGCGTCGCGAACTTGAGTCGGGAAATCTTCACCTTGGAATACTTCTACGCCTTCCGTTTGTTCCAATAGGTTAATCACCTCTTGAGCATCAATTGGCGCACAAGTTTCAACGTGAATGGCTTCCGCGTGACCGTAAAAGACAGGTACACGAACACAAGTTGGGTTCACGGTAATCGCTGGGTCATTGAAGATTTTCTGCGTTTCCCACACCATCTTCATCTCTTCACGGGTGTAACCATTTTCCATGAACTGATCAATCTGTGGGATACAGTTGAATGCGATTTGCTGTGAAAATTCACTGTTCTCAGCTGGCATACCGTTAAGCAGTTTTGCCGTTTGACCAGCGAGTTCATCAATGCCAGCTTTACCCGCACCAGAAACTGACTGATAAGTCGATACGTTAATACGCTCAATACCAACCGCATCATGAATTGGCTTCAGAGCTACCAGCATTTGAATCGTTGAGCAATTTGGGTTGGCGATAATATTGCGATTGCGAAACTCTGCAATGGCTTCAGGGTTCACTTCAGGTACAACAAGTGGGATATCGTACTCATAACGGAACTGTGACGTATTATCGATCACAATTACGCCTTCGTCCGCTGCAATCGGAGCCCATTTTGCCGACAGTTCACCACCGGCAGAGAATAAAGCGATATGAGCTTGTGACCAGTCAAATTCTTCGACGTTTTGCACACGTACGGTTTTACCGTTAAAACGGTAAGTCTTTCCTTCACTGCGTTCACTGGCTAGCAGATGTAGCTCACCGACTGGAAACTTGCGCTCTTGTAGCACTTCTAAAATAGTTTCACCGACCGCGCCGGTCGCACCTAATACGGCAACGTTATATTGTTGGCTCATTGACTTACCTCAACCTGAAAACCTAATTTTTCTAGGGGTGATAAACGACAACTGTCATCACCGACCAATGTGACGGCACTGTATTCTCGACGATCCCAGTAGTTCTTACGCATCAGGTCGAATGCACCTGGCTGACTGATCTCGCGACGGAATAAGGCGTCATCTTTACGCACATCGTAGACGAGCTGAGTGATGTTATGCAGCGTAGCTTCATCCCAATCACGATCCAATACCAGCTTAGGTACAGGAGCGGTTGGCAGCAAGTCACTGGCGTGCGCACGTAATTCGTTATCTAAGAACTCACAGTAGCTATTGAAAATCATCGTTGTTCCGCGAGCTTTGCCCTCTAGACCATACCCAGCGACATGAGGGGTTGCGAATGCTAGCAGAGGCAGAAGCTCCATATCAACCTCTGGCTCAAATTCAAACACATCTAACGCTGCAATAAAGCCATCGTTGCGCTGTAAACGTGCTTTTAGAGCCGAATTGTCAACGACTGGACCACGAGCAGCATTGATTAAAATTTGGTCACCGCGTAACGTATTGAGGACTTCTTCATCGATCAGATGATGAGTAGGATGCTTACCACCCCGAGTAATCGGTGTGTGGAGAGTAATGATATCGGCTTGACTCAACAACGCCTCAAGAGGTGTAAACTGACGCGAATCCCCCGCATCTTGCTTAGGTGGATCGTTAATCAATACCTTGATTCCTACACCTTGCAAACATTGTTGCAAGTAACTGCCAACCTGTCCGGCACCAATGATACCAACCGTTTTATCAAAAACAGAAAAACCGTGTTGTTGAGCCAGTACCATCATGACACTGAACGCGTATTCTGCTACCCCTACTTTGTTACAACCTGGTGCCGCGGTGAAAAATATTCCTCGCTCTCGAAGTAAATCCTGATCAACATGGTCCATCCCCGCGGTTGCCGTCCCGACAAATTTGAGTTTGTTCGCTTTTGATAGCAGTTTTGCGTTGACCTTAGTAACAGAACGAATCATCAAGGCGTCGACATCGACAAGGTCATCTTCAGTTAGTGTACGACCAGATTTTAGAACCACTTCGCCAAGCTGGCTAAAAAGCTGCTCTGCATAAGGCATATTTTCATCAATAAGGATTTTCATCTGTCTGTAGAGTGGGGTTGAATTGCAATGGGATTGATTGTGCAGAAAAGGCTCCTCAGTGTCGAGGTAATAATGCACTCAGGTAGCGATAAAGGGTAAAGAGAAAAATGCCCGGCTAAATAGCCGGGCAATAGTCCAGAACAAAAGGATCTTAACCCGCTCTCCATGGGCTAAAGTCTGCGTCTGTTAGGTTAATCTTTACTAATAAAGATTAGCCAGCTCTGGAAACTGGATTGCGAAGCATCATCTGCTCAGCAAATTCAGTTAGCCTTGGTACTTCTTGATCACTAATGTTGCGTTCGTACCACCAAAGCCAAAACTGTTTGACATCACGGTCGTTAGCTCGACATCACGCTTTTCAGTCACGATATCTAGGCCCTTAGCCGCTTCATCTAAATTAGCAATGTTAATGCTTGGAGCGATGAAATCATTGGTCAGCATTAGCGTTGAGTAAATTGCTTCGTGCACACCAGCAGCACCTAGTGCGTGACCTGTCATTGCTTTGGTTGCAGAAATAGCTGGGCTGTTGTTGCCGAACAGCTCTTGGATTGCACCCAGTTCTTTAACGTCACCAACTGGTGTTGATGTGCCGTGTGTGTTGACGTAGTCAATAACATCCACATCTTGCATCGCCATCTTCATACAACGCACTGCGCCTTCACCAGAAGGAGCAACCATGTCATAACCGTCTGAAGTCGCGCCATAGCCTACGATTTCACCGTAGATTTTCGCGCCGCGTGCTAATGCGTGTTCGAGTTCTTCGATCACCATCATGCCACCGCCGCCAGAGATAACAAAACCGTCACGGTCAGCATCGTAAGTACGAGAAGCTTGGTCTGGAGTCTCGTTGTACTTAGTCGATAGTGCTCCCATAGCATCAAACATCATAGTTTGAGACCAATCTAGTTCTTCACCACCACCAGCAAAAACGATGTCTTGTTTGCCTAGTTGGATAAGCTCCATCGCATGACCAATACAGTGTGCTGACGTCGCACACGCAGAACTCATAGAGTAGTTCACGCCACGGATTTTAAATGGTGTCGCCAAACACGCAGATACGGTTGAAGACATAGTACGAGGTACCATATATGGACCAACACGTTTCACGCCTTTTTCACGCATAGTGTCCGTTGCGACAGTTTGGTTTAGTGCCGATGCACCACCAGAACCTGCAACAATACCAGTACGGTCGTTAGATACCTGTTCGTCGGTTAAACCTGCATCTTCAATTGCTTGCTGCATTGATAGGTATGCATAAGCAGCCGCATCACCCATAAAGCGCATCTGTTTACGGTCAATGTGTTCTGCTGGGTTAATCTTTAAGTCACCCCAAACCTGAGAACGTAGGCCGTGTTCTTTAAACTGCTCAGAGGCAGTAATACCAGATTTACCTGCTTTAAGAGACGCTAAAACTTCTTCGACGTTGTTACCGATACTTGAAACAATACCCATACCGGTGATTACGACTCGTTTCATTATGACATTCCTATAATTCAAAAATCCGCCTGATAATAACTAAGATAGCGGGGAAAAGTGGTCAGCTTTCCTCTAAAACCGTACAATTGCAATCATATTATCGTCTTTATTCACATTATTTCCGACACTATGACCTCGATTACTAATGCCCAACTAGGCTGGAACGAAGCTGGAACCCCTGTTTCCGACCAGTTTGATGATGTCTATTTCTCCAACGTCAATGGACTAGAAGAGACTCGCTACGTGTTCTTACACCAGAATCATCTGCCACAAAGATGGCAAGAATGTGACCAACGTAGATTTGTCATCGCAGAGACTGGCTTCGGAACTGGACTTAATTTCTTAGCCGTTTGGCAATGGTTTGCTCAATTTAGGCAACAAAATCCAACTTCGCCATTACAAGAGCTGCATTTCGTGAGCTTTGAAAAATATCCGTTGAGTAAAAACGATCTCATCAAGGCTCACCAATCGTGGCCTGAACTGGCAGAGTATGCGGAAAAGCTGCAAAAACACTACCCTATCGCGGTACCAGAGTGTCATCGAATTGTACTAGACGATGGAGCTATAACGCTTGATTTATGGTTTGGTGACATTAAAGATTGCATGCCAAAAGTGCCTGTTTCTGAGCAAGGTCTAGTCGACGCTTGGTTCTTAGATGGGTTCGCACCAAGCAAAAACCCAGAAATGTGGAACCAAGACTTATTTAACGGTATGGCAAAATTAGCGAAACGTGATTGTACTTGCGCGACATTCACGGCTGCGGGTTTTGTACGTCGAGGTCTCATTGAAGCGGGCTTCGCAATGAAGAAAGTCAAAGGCTTTGGCACCAAACGAGAGATGATCGCGGGCGCACTTTTAGAGAAGCAGCCACACACGAACATGATACCTTGGTTTGCTCGTCAGCCAAGTCAGAGTGGTGAATCCGTCGCTATTATTGGTGGTGGCATCTCCAGTGCCACACTTGCCACTACCCTTGTCCGCCGTGGAAAAAAAGTCACACTCTACTGTCAAGATAGTGCACCTGCTGAAGGCGCTTCAGGAAATCGACAAGGTGCAGTCTATCCTTTACTGAATGGTACACACGAAGGCGTGTCGCGAGTATTTGCGCCAGCATTCTTGTTTGCCCGTCAATTTGTTGAACAAGCTGCACAGCAGATAGAGTTTGACCACCAGTGGTGTGGTGTAACGCAGCTAATGTGGGATCAAGCAACCAACGTTAAGCTTAACAAAATGCTTGAAGGTAACTTTGATAGTCAGCTCATTCATAAACTCGATGCTCAACAGACCAATGACGTTGTTGGCCTTCCTCTCGATATGGAAAGCGTTCACTACCCGCTTGGTGGTTGGTTAAGCCCTGCTCAGCTAACCAAAGGGTTACTGGATAAACTCGCGGAAAACCCTTTATTTGCCTCTTACTTTAACTGCAAAATTGAACAGCTAGACTGGCAGGAAGATTCCCAGAGCTGGACTTTGGTAAGTCATAACGCGTCATTCCAACACGATACCGTCGTCATTGCCAACGGCCATCTGTTTGACCAATTTACTCAAGCTGCGCATGTCCCATTAGGGAAGGTCAAAGGTCAAGTCAGTCACATTCCAACGACAGAGACGCTGGAGAAACTCAAGACCGTATTGTGCTATGACGGCTACATGACCCCCGTGAACCCGAATAACCGCCATCACTGCATTGGCGCTAGCTATGATCGCTCTCATCTCGACAATGAGTTTGACCCTGTGGCGCAGCAAGACAATGGTGACAAACTGCGCAAATGCGTACCAAACCAAGCTTGGCCACTCCAAGTTGATACGTCATCGAATCAGTCGCGTCAGGGCATACGCTGTGTAAGTCGAGACCATCTGCCATTTGTTGGCAACCTTGGTCAGTTTGAAAAAATCAAAGCTTGCTATCAAAACCTTCAACAAACAACGATTGATAGTGCTGAACAAGTACCACAATATCCAAACTTGTTCTGCCTATTAGGTTTAGGCTCACGAGGGCTAAGTTCAGCGCCGCTGCTTGCGGAAACGCTCGCCTCTCAGATCTGTGGTGATCCGCTGCCTCTACCTGTGGATGTTTTGGAAAGCTTACACCCTAGTCGAATGTGGGTTCGCAAATTGAGAAAAGGCAAAGCCATTACGGAACTGTAATTAGCCTCAGAACAAAAAAACGCAGTCTCTTACACTGCGTTTTTTATCTGTAGTCACTGAGCTTGGTTAGGTTAGCTTAGCAACCGCGGCTTTGATTTCATCTGCAATGTCTTGGTTGGTAATCGCCGCAGTTTCAAAGTCAAAGTTATCATAGAAACTTGGGACGGATACCGACGCCTTCACATCAGCACCAAAGTAAGGAGCGGAAGCTGTGGCGGCAGCAAGAACCGTTTGTGCACCACCAGGGCCAGGAGATGTCGCCAAGTAAACAACGGGCTTATTTTGGAACACACTGCGCTCAATGCGAGTCGCCCAGTCAAATAGGTTTTTGTATGCCGCTGGGTAGTAGCCATTATGTTCAGCATAAGAGACAACAATGGCATCCGCTTCAGCAAGATCAGCGAGAAACTCTCTTGCGCCTTCAGCTTGTCCAATTTCTTTTTCTTTGTCTTCACTAAACATCGGAACTGAATAATTGTTGATGTCTAAGACTTGTACCTGCGCACCTTCCACTTGTTGAGCGGCATAGGTTGCTAACGCTTTGTTGATTGATGTTGAACTGTTTGATGCCCCAAATGCTATGATCTTCATAACTGCTATCCTGTTGTGTCTCAGTATGAGCATTAGAATATCGAGCAGCCAATCACGCAACAAGCGCAAAAATACAAAGAGGTTGTTCGAAAAATTCGAACAACCTCTTAGACGATAGATTGACGTCGCCGTTGGTTAAGCGTTGTTTACCAGCTCTAACCACAAATCATTGACGATAATACGGTCTGCCGGCGTCAGCTCCGAACGTGCTGCATCCAAACTTTCCTGAATACGACTCTTTAATGTTTCCACATCATTAATGCCATCTTCTTCGCACGAAGCGGCAGAAAGCGAAATATGACCACGCAGATAACCACCAGCAAAAAGTTCATCATCTGACGCCGTCGAAATACGTGCATCTATTAGCTCAAGTAGCTGCTCTTCAAATTCAATAATCATTTTGCGATGTCGCCTAATCAGTTTGCTTCTCAAAAAGAACGCCAAGCTTCTCACATTGAGAATTTCAACGCAAACCCTATATACAGCAAGGCCTGATAGTGTGGCATGGACAATGCAGTTTCCCTTATATCGCTCAGCCAAAACAGGGAATGACAATGAAATTAAAACGTATAAATCAGCGCTTCCTACTACTCTTTGCATGTTGTAGCTACAGCATTTATTACGCGCCATCCAGCCACGCTGGAGACGTCAGCTTTGGTGAATGTCCCACTGAGGCATTCCTTATCCAAAACCCCACAGGAACTCCTGTCGCGTTTGGTGTGAACATCGATTTAGGCAGTTATCGCGTCATGCCCTCTACTCTGGGTTTAGCCAATCTAAATGGGATAGGTTTTAGTGAACATGACCGATTCATTTATGGCTGGGACTATGGTGTTAATGGCGAACTCGGAACACTCGCTCGCATCGACGCCAACTTCGATAAAACGCGACTCGATCTTATCATGCCTGCGGGTACTCCCGATCGTTTCTATGTCGGCGACGTGTCACTCAACGAAAACGCTTGGTATGGTTACCGACCAAACAGCGGGTTGTATAGAGTCGACCTAGACACACTAGAGATGACGCTTGTCGCGCCGCCTTCTCAATTTTCTAAACCCAACATTCATGACTTCGCCTTTCAACCAAACGCCAACAATAACCTTGCCTATAGCCTAGACGCCGACGGTTATCTCTGGGTTGTGGATGTTACACAAGGCACTGCCACGCGTATGAATCAGGTGCTCAATGAAGCTCAACTTGGTTTCAACTTTACCTTCGGTGCGATTTACTTTGATGTAGATGGATACCTCTACGCCAGCAATAACAGCAATGGCTATATTTTCAAAGTCACCCTAAACAATCCTCATACACCAGGGACGTCAGACTACTCGTCTTGGCAGCCTAGTGCGGTCCTGACGGCTTACGGTCCATCAAGTAATTCGAATGATGGTGCTCGATGTGCGTCAGCGCCTGTCGAAGCCGCAGAGTTGACCGACTTTGGCGACGCACCAGACAGCTATCAGACGACCTATGCTCAGTCTGGTGCACGACACGGCATAGGAGCTCTAGAAGACACTTCTAGCTTGCGACTTGGCGCAATTGTCGATGGTGAAACCGAAGGTAATCCACCGCCTTATAGCGATGATATTTCCGACAATATTGACGATGACGACGGTGTAGAGTTTCCTGTGCCAATTCAAGTTGGTAGTACTTCTATGGTCCAAATCACAGTTAATGGTGCCACTTCGGAAAGTGTGCTAAATGCTTGGATGGATTTTGACCGCGATGGCACCTTCGATAGTGAGGAAATCATCATCACGGATCTCTCGGTTAGTGATGGAACACAGTCACTATTTTTCACTGTACCTACTTGGGCTGTCAGTGGTGAGAGTTGGGCAAGATTCCGTATCAGCAACACCTCAGGGATTGGACCTAGTGGTGGTGTACCACAGGGTGAGGTTGAGGATTATCCTATCGACATTACCGAAAGTGGCGTATCAACCGAGATCTACCCTCTAGGTGGGAACTACACCACATTTGCCTATGAAGATCAGTACCCGCTTCAAGGTGACTATGACATGAATGATGTTTTGATGAATGTAAAATACACGGAATATCATCTCAATAGTCAGGTAATTCGAGTCAAAATTGAGGGTCAAATTGCGGCTCTTGGTGGAGATAATCACTCTGGTTTTGCCATTCGCTTACCTAACATTGCAAGAGAAGATATCAAGTCTGATTCTGTTGTGCTGACTGTTAATGGTCAAAGCCAAGCCTCAGAGGTTTTGGAACTAGGCACAACCGATGCCGTATTTATCATCCAGCAAGACTTGTGGGACATCACCGAAGCGGGTGAAGCAGAAAACTGCACCATGTTCCGTACACAGTTGAACTGTGGCACAGCATATCGCCCAAGTTGGCGCTTACAGTTCTCCTTTGCTAACGCACCAGCAACAAGCGTTATGCCGGAGTTTCCATATGACCCTTTCATCTTTGCAGCACCAGGTCATTACTATGGAGATATTGGTTATCAACTGACAGGGGGCTATCCCGGACGTGGACTCGAAATCCACCTTAAAAACAACCCGCCTACGGCAAAATTTGACAGCCGCTATCTTGCTCTCGGCGAGGACGCCTCCAGTGGGAACACCCATTACCACACCAGCAATGGTCTACCATGGGCGATTGAAATCCCGCTCAACTGGCAGCACCCATTGGAACAGATCACCATACTCGACGCCTATCCAAGATTCGGGGACTTCGCCCAAGACCCACAAGGGTTAACTGAAGCCAATTGGTATCTGGAAGCTAACAACAACAAAATTTACGTCGACTAGCGAGGATAAGACTATGCACATCAAATCAGTAACACAGTTTATCGGATCTACTCTCGCTTGCTTGACTCTTTTAACAGGTTGTGGGGGCGGAGGCGGTGGCGATGAAGGTGGATCAGGGAGCGCAGGTTCAAGCGGCGTTACATCAACCCCGACAACAGCAGCGGCTTCTGCCCAAGTACAAACCCTTGAAGACTTAAACATTAGTTACGACAACAGTCTCGAATCTGTCTATAGCGTTGATGTCGATGTCATTCTGAGCCAACTGGCTGACAAACAGGCCTATATATCGATATGCGACAATAGCTCCGCTCAGGGTGATGCTGACCTCGTCGACTACGAGAGCTGTTTGGTCAAATCATCGTTGACTGCGGGGCTGGCAGAATTCGATTTAAGGGTAGTCAATCATTGCGACTCACTGATTGCCGTCATTTGGGTGATGGAGCCGGATCAGACTCCACTCGTCTACACGTTCGACTACAGCGGCCAGAAAGAGAATACTTGGCTTATTCAGTAGCGTTAGGCTACTTAACTTCAAACTGCGCAGGCGTGAGTTCCGCGATACTGTAGAATTCACGTAGCGCATCAGACAACATTTGAACTCTGAGCGGTAATCCCACCTGAAGAATTGACATCACCTCAGCGTGAACTTTGACCATAAACGCCAAACGATCCGGTTCAAAGCTACCATTGAGATTGTCACAACTGACAGTGAACGGAAAGCCTGCACTGGCGGATAATATCCATTCGTATGCTTGCGGGCGGATTTCTACTTTTTCGAATTCAGCTTGCACGGCTTGAGTGCGTCCATCAGGCTCATACCAATAACCAAAATCTTCCACTAAGCGACGCTCTGGTCCAGCCACGCACCAATGGGCAATCTCATGCATTCCTGACGCATAGAAACCACGAGCAAAAATAATGCGATGATAGGGGTAGTCATTGTCAGCAGGAAGATAGATTGGCTCATCTCCCCCTAACTCCAACTTGGTGTTGTATGAGTGAAAAAAAGTTGTGTTAAAGATATTGATTAAGTCTTGATACTCGTGGGTCATAGCTAAATTAACGGGCTGGTACTATCGCGGTCTGCATTCTCTCATTTTTGCTGAAAAATGCAAAACCCTACTTAGGGTATTGATATTAGAAATAGTAATCTGAAAAACGTTTTCGTATTCATAAAAACTCATTCGTCATAGATCACATTTCCCACTACACTCACGCCTTAAATTTCATCTTCATTGCCGAGCATTTCCGGCCACTTCTTGAGAATTCATTATGCTGCTCAGTGTTTTATATATTATTGGTATCACAGCGGAAGCGATGACGGGAGCACTAAGTGCGGGTCGTCGAAAAATGGATTGGTTTGGAGTCATGCTGGTTGCAAGTGCCACGGCCATCGGTGGCGGCACAGTACGCGATATTCTTCTCGGTCATTACCCACTAGGCTGGGTAAAGAATCCCGAGTTTCTTGCGATCACTTGTATCGCAGGCGTACTGACAACGGGGCTAGCTAAGTGGGTCATTAAGCTTAAAGGCCTATTCATTCGATTGGATGCGCTAGGACTGATCGTTTTTAGTATCATTGGTACCAAAGTGGCAATGGGTATGGGGCATCATGCCTTGATTTGTATGGTATCAGCGCTCGTAACTGGCGTGTTTGGTGGCCTACTGCGTGACCTAATCTGTCGTCAAACACCACTTGTACTGCATGAGGAACTGTACGCATCTGTCGCTCTCGTAGCTTCTGGTTTGTATTTAGGACTTTTAGAGCTCGGCATTGATGATGTGACTGCGACCATTTCAACTCTCGTTGTTGGTTATGTACTTCGTATGGCTGCGGTGCGTTTCAAATGGCGCTTACCTTCATTCAACCTTGAAGCTGAAGGCTCATTGCACTGATCACGCCAGCAATTCGATAGCCACAACGGTAACCGGCTCGATTTTTATCATTTCCTTATCGCATAAAAAAGCCCCGACTCACATGTCGGGGCTTTTATCAATCAGAGCTTATATCTGCGGTGTTTCTGTGGTCACACCATGGTTTTGACCACGGTGACGCAGCAGATGATCCAGTACTACGATTGCGAGCATAGCTTCAGCAATCGGAACAGCGCGGATACCAACACATGGGTCGTGACGACCTTTGGTAATCAGTTGAGTCGATTCACCTTGCTTAGTAATCGTCTCACCAGGAACAGTGATGCTTGATGTCGGCTTAAGCGCAATGTTGGCTACAATATCTTGCCCTGTTGAGATACCACCTAAGATACCACCTGCATGATTACTCGCAAAACCACTTGGCGTCAGTTCATCACGGTGCTGGCTGCCTTTTTGACGAACAACATCAAAGCCATCACCAATCTCTACGCCTTTCACCGCGTTAATGCTCATAAGTGCATGCGCAATGTCCGCATCTAGGCGGTCGAATACCGGTTCACCCAGACCAACGGGAACATTTGTTGCGACAACTTGCAGTTTTGCACCGATTGAATCACCTTGTTTCTTGAGGTCACGGATCAGTTGATCAAACGCTTCAACTTTATCGACATCAGGACAGAAAAATGGATTGTTTTCAATTTCATCCCAATCCACGTTATCAATCGCCACATCGCCCATTTGCGATAGATAAGCACGGATCTCTACCCCAAATTCTTGTTTCAGGTATTTCTTAGCGATTGATCCCGCCGCAACACGCATCGCTGTTTCGCGGGCAGATGAACGGCCACCACCACGATAATCACGAACACCATATTTCTGATGGTAAGTGTAGTCTGCATGCCCTGGACGAAACTTATCTTTGATTTCCGAATAATCTTTCGAACGCTGGTCGGTATTTTCGATCAAAAGACCGATAGAAGTCCCTGTGGTTTGACCTTCAAATACACCAGACAAAATTTTCACCTCGTCTGGTTCACGACGAGCGGTGGTATAACGAGAAGTGCCTGGTCGACGGCGGTCCAAATCGATTTGAATATCTGCTTCGGTGATTTCAAGACCCGGAGGGCATCCGTCGACAATACATCCTAGTGCGATACCATGACTTTCTCCGAATGTTGTCACTCGAAAATGTTGCCCGATACTGTTTCCTGCCATTACTTCCTCAAACTTGTTTCGCCCTTGTATACAGAGCTTTACACTTCAATTATTAGTTATTTCATAGTCGCCTTATTGCGGTTTGATGTAAACCCCTAAAGACCATTTTACGCGCATAAAAAAACGCCAAGTCGCGAATCAAAGATCAAACCACTTGGCGCCATTGAAGTTTTGCTCAAACTTTAAGCGTTAATCTCGATAGATTGAGAACTCATCTTTGACGGCTAGCATCTGATCGCGAGTTAGCATAAATACCCCGTGACCACCGTTCTCGAACTCAATCCAAGTAAATGGAATATGTGGGTACTGTTCCATCATGTGAACCATAGAGTTACCCACTTCACAAATAAGAATACCGTTATCCGTTAAGTAATCTGGCGCATTCGCTAGGATACGGCGAACAATTTTAAGCCCATCAGTACCCGCAGCTAGGCCTAACTCAGGCTCATGAGTAAACTCTTCAGGCAGACTGTTCATGTCTTCTTGGTCAACGTACGGTGGGTTGGAGACAATCAGGTTGTACTTCTCTTTTGGTAGATCACGGAACAGATCTGAACGGATTGGAAAAACTTGCTGCTCCATACCGTGATCCTGAACGTTAAGCTCAGCAACTTGTAGTGCGTCAGTAGAGATGTCTATCGCATCAACTTCCGCTTCAGGGAACGCATGTGCACAGGCGATGGCGATACAGCCGCTACCGGTACAAAGATCCATGATACGTGTCGGCTCTTCGATCAACCAAGGTTGGAATTCAGCTTGAATCAACTCACCGATTGGCGAGCGAGGTACAAGTACACGTTCATCAACGAAAAACTCTAAGCCACAGAACCAAGCACGGTTAGTTAGGTAGGCTGTAGGCGTACGCTCATTGATACGCTTCACCACGCGCTCAACGATACGCATACGCTCACTGGTGGTCAGGCGCGAGTTCAATACATGCGGAGGCACATCGATTGGCAGGTACAATGTTGGCAGGATTAGCTGTACCGCTTCATCCCATGCGTTATCAGTACCGTGACCATAAAATAGGTTTGCGGCGTTGAAACGACTGACGGTCCAACGAATCATATCTTGAAGCGTATGAAGTTCTGACACCGCTTCTTCTACAAAAATCTTATCCAAAATTGCCTCCGAAAAGCGCTACAATACTGCTCATTACATTTTAAAGTATTAATGAATAATCCCATGAGCAAAAAAGACACCGATATGGATGATGACTTCGCCCTTTTTAGGGATGCAGTACAAGGCGTAAAAAAGTTGTCACAGGATACCATAGTCCAGCAGCCAAAAAAAAATACTAAGCAAAAAGAAATTAAGCGAACTTCTAGAGAAGCGAGCGATGCTGAGTTCTATTTCTCTGACGAGTTTGTTCCACTTTTGAATGAAGAAGGACCAACGCGTTATGCTCGCGATGACGTGTCGCAGTATGAAGTAAAACGACTACGTCGAGGCGTTTATGTCCCTGACGTTTTTCTCGATATGCACGGAATGAATCAACAGGAAGCCAAACGCGAACTGGGGGCGATGATCGCCTACTGTATAAAGAACGAAATTTCCTGTGCGTGTGTTCAACACGGCATCGGTAAACACATACTCAAACAAAAAGCACCACTATGGCTCGCTCAGCACCCAGATGTGATGGCTTTCCATCAGGCTCCACTCGAGTTCGGTGGAGATGGCGCTCTGTTGGTACTCCTTTCTATACCCGAAAAATAGCCCCTTGCTTCTAACCTGCTATTTTCTCAGTTCTGGAGGAATAGGTAGCTCGGAGGTTTTAAGATTTGGCCTGTGTCCGCCGCGTTTTCGATACTGTTTCAATTGGAATACGTAGGCAAGAATTTGTGCCACCGCAGTAAACAAGCCATCCGGTATTTCCTGCTCTAATTCGGTTGAATGGTATAGAGCACGTGCAAGAGGCGGCGCTGGAATCACGTAGATATCGTGTTCACGTGCCACTTCACGAATCTTGAGCGCCATGTGATCCGTACCTTTCGCCACAACGATTGGCGCTCGGTCACTATCTTGTTTATATCGCAATGCCACAGAGAAATGCTCCGGGTTGGTGATGATTACATCAGCCTGAGGCACTTCGGCCATCATACGTCGTTGAGCAGCTTCACGCTGGAGCATACGAATACGGCCTTTCACTTCCGGCTTACCCTCTGTTTCCTTGTACTCGTCTTTAACCTCTTGCTTGGTCATTTTAAGTTGGTTGGCGTGTTGCCAAATCTGAAATGGGATATCGATCGCTACCACCAGCAACAAGGTACAGCTAATCAGCAATATAAAATTAAGCAGGATATCGAGCGCGTGAAAGATGTTCTGTGGGTAAACATCCATACTGAGTTGGAACAAATCTTGTTTGGCGGCATTAATGAGATAAAAGGCCATCCCAGACACTAAAGCTACTTTGAGAATAGACTTAATCAGTTCTACCCAGCTTTGCAGGCCGACCATTCGTTTGAGGCCACTCAGTGGATTCATCTTCGACCACTTCGGCATCGCCGCTTCAACTGAAAAGTTGATGCCACCGACCCCTGCGGCTCCAGCCAGCGCAGCCACAAATAGTGTTATCAGGATCAACAGAAGGGGAAGAATCAGATTCGATAATGATCCGAGCGCAATATCGAACAGCTTAACCTGATCAAATATCTCTTCACGTGACAACGTAAACAACCGCCCCATAGCCGTAAATAGAGCGCGAGCTAAGCTCTCTCCAAACCACATCAGTGCAACTGAACCAATTACCAGTACTGAAACCGACGCCAATTCTTTAGACCTTGCAACCTGCCCTTTTTCTCGAGCCTGTTGCAAGCGCCTGGGCGTGGCGTCTTCTGTGCGTTCTTGACCGTCTGACTCTGCCATTCAGCCTCCTAACAATTCAGCCTGATAAAGGAACAGATCTGTTGTTCACCTTGTAACCAGAATAGCTCATAGTGGTTGTAGAGTCCGGCGATGATGTACCAACAAATCAATAGACCCACCATCAAAGCAAAAGCGAAGCCGAGCGAGAAAATATTCAACTGCGGGGCAGCACGTGTCATCACGCCGAAGGATAAGTTGATCGTTAGCAGCGCAATAATTCCAGACAATGACATACTCAGCGCGACTTTAAACATGATTCCAAGCCATAACGCCAGTTCTCTAAAATCCACAGTCGTTAATGAACCCGTTCCAATTGGGATGGATTTAAAACTCATCACCACTAGCATTATCATTTTGAGATGACCATCGGTCGCGAGGAAAAACATGGTTGCAAGGAACATAAACAATTGACCAAGCAATGGGGTGTTTTGACCGTTCGCTGGGTCAACCATTGAGGCAAAACCCAAACTCGCCTGCATACCGAGGATCTGACCAAGAATAACAAAGGTTTGAATCATAAATTGAGTCACAGTCCCCATCGCGACACCGATAATGATCTGTTCTAGCAAAGTCATAAAACCCGCAAAAGAGACTAGTTCAATATTGTCTGGTACCGCGGGGATAGCTGGCATCACCGCAAAAGTGATCGCTAAACCTAGATAGAGACGTACCCGAGTAGACACGAATCGCGCTCCCGTCACCGACATCACCATCAGCATGGCAGCAATGCGGGTATAGGGCCAAAAGTAATTGGCGATCCAATCTAAAACTAGGCTAGTCGGATACTCCATAGTCAGACCTAGTAGAGAACCTGGGGTAAACGCTCGATCATGCTAAAGAAAAACTCCATCAGCATCTGCGTCATCCAGTGAGCAAACAGCATCAAAGCCAGTAGTGTCACAATCAAACGTGGCAAGAAGCTCAGTGTTTGTTCGTTAATGGACGTTGCGGCTTGAAAGATAGCGACCACTAAACCAATCAGTAGACTGGGAATAATGATCGCACACACCATGATGAGAACCATCCATAGCGATTCACGAAACAGCTCGACAAACATTTCAGGAGTCATTGGCTTCCTCCCGTCACAAAGCGAAACTGCCGGCTAACGTCGACAATATCAGGTTCCAGCCGTCGACCAACACGAACAGCATCAATTTAAAAGGTAACGAGACAATCATTGGCGATAGCATCATCATACCCATTGCCATCAGAACCGAAGCCACCACAAGGTCAATGATTAAGAACGGTAAGAACAGCATAAAACCAATTTGGAATGCAGTTTTGAGTTCTGAGGTGATGAAAGCTGGGATTAATACTGCCATTGACACATCTTCCGGCGCTGTCGCTGTCGAACCAGAGATATTGACGAAGGTTTCTAAGTCCTTTACCCGAGTCTGCTTGAGCATAAAGTCTTTCATTGGCGTTTGAGCTAAGTCAAACGCTTGTCGCGCGGTTATCTGCTCATTGATGTAAGGCTGGATCGCATCATCATTAATCTTGCTCAGTACTGGCGACATGATGAAGAAGGTTAGGAAGATGGCGATACCTATGATCACTTGGTTCGATGGTGTCTGTTGCAAACCCATGGCCTGACGCAAAATAGACATCACCACAACAATACGCGTGAACGACGTCATCAAAATAACCATGGCTGGCAGGAAGCCGAGCATGGTCATCAAGGCTAAGATTTGCAAGTTGATTGAGTAGTCTTCACTGCCGTCCGCATTAGTGGTCATGGTAAAGGCTGGAATTCCGCCACCACCGCCTGTAAAACTTCCGGTTGAGATGGTTTTAGACGCGCCCTGCTCTTTCTCCATTGCCGTTACGGTCACCGAGTCACTCGGAGCGATATTGGCAGGAATCGAGGTATCTATCTCTTGCTGCGCTAACGCTAACCCAGAAAAAAGGGCCAGTACAAACGTCAGAACAATGGTCGCCAAATTAGTTGTTTTTATCATTCTTCTTCAACAGCTGAGTCAGTTGACTTGCAAACGGACCGTTAGCCATCTCCTCCTGAGACAAAGGTTTATCCAGCTTTGAGATAAGTTGAATCGATTGAGGCGTCACCCCCACTAAAAACTGCTCTTCACCCGCTTGAACAATCACAATCCTTTCTCGATGCCCAACCGCAATTTGGCGCACAACGCTCAGACCTTTCTGATTGATCAATGCGGGGACTCGCATACGTTTCAATAGCCAAGCTAGCAACAAAATAAAGGCCACAACGAACACGAGCGACCCAAAAGTGGTCGCCCAGTCTAGTTGGCTGCCTGGAGCGGCAGCCAGTGCGGAAGGAGAAAGTACACTGAGAGAGTAAAGTAAGTACTCTCTAACTTTGAAAGTCATACGTTACCTAACATTATCGCAGTTTCTTGATGCGCTCTGTCTGGCTGATTACATCGGTCAAACGAATACCAAACTTATCGTTAACCACAACCACTTCACCGTGCGCAATTAGGGTGCCATTCACCAGTACATCTAATGACTCACCCGCCAAGCGCTCTAGCTCAACAACCGAACCTTGGTTTAACTGGAGTAAGTTACGAATACTGATTTGAGAGCGACCCACTTCCATGGAAATCGTCACTGGTATATCTAAGATCGTATCCAGCTTGCGACGCTCATCGTCTGAGATTGGCGAAGAAGTGTCCTTTAACTCATCAAGCTGAGCGGACATCACTTCATCTACATCAATATCTGGCGCATTCGGATCTTCACCTAATGCCGCAGCCCATTCGTCCGCCAGTTTTTGGTCGTCACTCGGTTCCATACCTGTTACCTATTTATTCTCTTAATCTTCGATTTCGCCATCGTCTTCTTCTAACTCAGAAATAACATCTTTTCCGAGGAAGGCGATATCCGTTTTAACCACATCAGGGCGTTTAATTTTCTCTGATACCTGAACTGCTAATTTCTCACCTGAGCGCCCCATTTTCACTCGGAATGTTGGCAGTTCTTCAACAAACATCACAGCGTGTTCTGGCATATTGATCGGGATGATGTCACCCGGTTGTAGCTCCATCAAGTCACGCAATGAGATATCTTGCTCTAGTAAATCGACACGGAAGTTGACTGGCACATCCATGATTTCCTCACGAAGCGCCGTACTCCAACGAACGTCTGTTTCCATTTTGTCAGATTGAACACCGGCATCGAGCAACTCACGAATTGGCTCAACCATCGAGTACGGCATAACCACGTGGAAATCACCGCCACCACCGTCAACCTCAATATGGAATGAACTGACGACGATCACCTCTGTCGGGCTAACAATGTTAGCCATACTCGGGTTCACTTCCGAATCGAGGTACTCAAACTCGACCCCCATGACTGGAGACCAAGCTTCTTTGTAATCTTCAAAAACGATCTTCAGCAATAGCTGCACAATTCGACGCTCGGTCGGTGTAAACTCTCGACCTTCGATACGGGCATGGAAGCGACCATCACCACCAAAAAAGTTTTCTACTAGAATGAAGACTAGACGTGCTTCCATGGTAATCAGCGCCGTACCTTTCAACGGTCTAAAGCGCACCATATTAAGACTGGTAGGCACATACAGCGTATTTTGGTACTCACCAAACTTCATCATCTGAACGCCGTTGATAGAGACTTCTGCCGTCTTCCTTAGCATATTAAACAGACTAATCCGCAAATGGCGGGCAAAACGCTCATTGATCAATTCGAGCGTTGGCATACGACCACGAACAATGCGGTCTTGCGAGGAGAAATCGAAGTCTACAGCACTGGCATCTGACTCGGGCGATTCGTCTTCTATATCATCAACGTCATCGACTCCGTGGAGCAGGGCATCAATTTCGTCTTGGCTTAATAGATCAGTCACGCATCACCTACTGCATTACAAAATCGGTAAATAGCACACGCTCAATCACTGGTTGACCTACCGCGCGGTTCAAGCTTGCTTTAATGTCGTCGGTCGCTTTTTCTCGCAGTTCGATACGGCCATTGGCAGTACGCAATTGTTCAACGGTCGCCGACGCAAACGTACTCAATAATGAACTTTCAATCAGAGGAGAGTGGTAGCGGGCGAGATTTTCGTTCTCTGAACCACGAACCATCAACTGTACCTTAATCTGTACTAAGCGATCTTTTTTGTCGCCTGTGACATTAAATAAAAACGGTTGGGGAATATTAACGTAAGCGACAGGATCGACAGGCGCAGCCACTTGCGGCTGGGTGGTCTGAGCGGTTTCCGCAGAATCATCCGAACCCATCAAGAAAAATGCAGCACCACCGCCACCCGCGAGTAACACCACGGCAGCAATGATGATAATGATCAGCTTACCTTTGCCTTTGGGCGCTTCCGTTTCGATTTCTTCAACTGCCATAACTTAACGTTCTCTATCTCTTTGTTTTTTACAGTTTAAGCGTAATAGCTAATTCCATCACGCTTTGCAGCGACATTCAAATCAAGATTGATGTCTGGTTCAAGGTTTTCTTCACCAAACAAGCCCTGACCGCTGCTTCCCTGACCAGAATTACCCTGTCCGTTATCTGCATAGCGTCTCTGCTGCTGACCGGAAGCCTGCTGCTGAACTGAGCTGTCACCTAATTGTACACCCTGCTGGGCAAGCATCTCACGTAATCTTGGCATTGATTGTTCAATCACATCGCGAGCTTGCTGATTGGCGACGGTAAAATGAACCGTGGCCGCATCTCCATTCATATTCATACGAATTTGCATACGACCCAACTCAGGAGGATCTAAGCGAATGTCGATGTTCTTTAGGTTTTTCGACATCATCATCTGAACTCGCTCTGCCACTTGTTCTCCAGCCATTTCTCGCGTCAGTTGCAATGGCACTTGTGCCGCCGCTTGCTCTGCGCGTATCTGACCTAACGAGTTAGGGCCTTGCTGCCCCGATGCCTGCGCGAGTTGCTGAGCAAAAGCCGAACTCGACTCCGAGGCGGGCTGACCACCATCTTTACCGCCGACCAGCTTACCGAGCGAACCTGCCGCTTTTGCACCCAGTGCCGCTTTAAGCACTGCCTGATCCTGTGTAAGCGCCGCGTGAGGCGTTGCTGCCACTTGTTGCATCTGGCTTGCCATCAAGTCCGTTGGCATGGCAGAAACAGCGGATTGTTGTTGCGACATTTGTGCCGCTGTCTGGGCCATTTGGGCTTGAGCTTGCTGTGTGGTAAGTGCCTGATGAACCGACTGAGCCACCGCCGCTTGTTGCGCTTTTGGTGGCGTTTCTGGCTTGATCGACACTTCATCAGTTAACGCGGGTTCATTGGTGGAAGCCCAAGGAATCGCCCCTGCCGTAACAGCCGCGGCAGCAATGGTTACATCCGCCGGTGCTTCACTGGCCACATCACTCGCAGACATCATCACTTGGTTGCTTGGCTGTGCACTGTCTAGTGCGGTGGCTAAAGATTTACTTGGCTTATCTGTCACCTTGGTCGCCGCCACTGTGCTAGCAGCAATAGCCCCTGCCGCTAGCCCCACATCATTAGCTGAGGCATCATTTTCTTCTTCAGAGCCGTCTGCTGGGCTCTGTTTCGTCGTGACTTCTGTGCTGAGCGCTGTCTCATCAAGAGCAACCGCGGACAGTTCTGCCGTTTCCTGTGGTAACGCGTTGTCTTTGTTAACCTTTGCAACAGAGGCACTTAACACTGCGGCTTGTTGCGCCAACTGACTGCTGTTCTCTTCGTCAGCAACTACTTGACTGTCTTGCTGAATAAATTTTTGTGCTGAAGCGGGTACGATAACGTCTTCCCCATCCGCCTTCATAACAACTTGCTGCTTTAGGCTATCACTGTCACTGACTTTTGAGGTTGGTTCACCACTCGGGGCCACCTCTTGTCTAGACTGGCTGTCAGTTGCAGTCACTTTAGTGGCGTCAGAAGAGACGTTTTGTTGCTCTTCTTCAGTCGAGATTTTTTGTGAGACATGGTGTTGAGTATCAATCTGATCCTGTGGCAACTCTTTGCCGTCAGCCGGTTGTAGCGCTTTATTCGCAGTATCAAGTCGCTGCAATACTTCGTCATTTTCAGAGACAATTTTCGCCGCTGAATGAGAGTTTTCGTCTTGTTGTGAGCTTTCAGGCTTGGCACTTTGAGCAACGCCTTTCGTGACCCTAGCTGTGTCAGCGTCTTCCGCCTCACTTTCATCAGACACGAGAAGTTCATCGACACTTTGGCTCTCTGTCGCTTGCGCTTTTACGTCGCTAACGCCCGACTCACCTTTAGATACCGATGCTTGCTCGGCACTGGCCTCTGCGCCCTCTACCTTACCTGCGCTCTCTTTGGTGCTAGTCTCACCTTTTATTAACGCCGCTAATTTGGCAAAGAAACCGCCAGACTCGGAGCTTTCGACACTCGCGTCACCACCGTCAGTGGTGGTCTTAGTCACTTTTGGACTTTCCGATACCGATGATAAATTGATATTCATACCAGGTTCACTCTCAGTTGCTTCACGCCGAGAAGGCTCTACGCGGCAAAGACGCCGATTCATTGCATACAAGTTGGAATAGATATCTGCAAGAAACACGCCAACGATAAGCAAAGAATGACTTCGCTCACAGAAGTGAGAGGTTAGTTCGAAATTCGACGTGAGTACTGAAGGGTAGAAAATTCATCCATCTGCTTTTGCTCCCTGATATTTTGCAGACGCTGCTTTTCGGTTTGTTTTTTCTCAATAAGCCACTCGTATGAACGACGCTGCTTTCGGCTCTCTAACCAGTTATGCTCGCAGTTATTAACCTGGCCTTTGAAATGCGACTCGGCTTGCTTCTGCTTAGACAAGGTCTCATCTAAAGTGGTTAAAAAACGGTTTAAATGCGAGTACTGACTAGCGGTCAAACCTTGTTGTCCACGGTCAACCAACTGCTGACAGTAATCAAGGCGATACTTTTCAATTTGCTCGAGCTGCTGATAGTAGCTTTCAAGCTCATTGCGAGCTTGGTTTAACGCCAATACTGCTTGGTTTTCGCGCTCTTTGGCCTGCTCTAACAAAAACTCCAGTGCATTATCCATAAGCGTTAATCACCCTGCAGCAAACCACGTAGCATATTGATACACATGTCATAAGGTACGGTCTCTTTCATTGTTTGTTGCAAGTAAATATCAAGCTTAGGCTTGAGAGTGAACGCACCATCAATCGCCGGATCGGTACCCGGCTTGTATGCACCAATCGATACTAGGTCTTGATTCTTACGACAGATAGAGAGAACTTGGCGCACCGCTTTCGACATTAGGACATGTTCTTCGGAGGTGATCTGTGGCATTACACGACTGACCGATTTTTCAACATCAATCGCTGGGTAGTGCCCTGCATCCGCCATCTCACGCGACAACACCACGTGACCATCCAAAATGGCTCGTGAGGCGTCTGCGATTGGATCTTGTAAGTCGTCCCCTTCGGTCAGAACGGTAAAGAATGCGGTAATCGAGCCTTGCTCCGGACTACCGTTACCCGCTCGCTCTACCAAAGCAGGTAATTTGGCAAACACGGAAGGTGGATAACCTTTGGTTGCCGGAGGTTCTCCTACCGATAAAGCGATTTCACGTTGTGCCTGCGCGAAACGGGTTAGTGAGTCCATCAGCAACAGGACGTCTAAGCCCTGATCACGAAAGTACTCAGCTATGGTTAGCGCGGTCTGACACCCTTTCAAACGCATTAGTGGAGACGAGTCGGCTGGCGCAGCGACAACGACAGAGCGCTGTCGACCATCGACACCGAGGATTTCTTCGATGAATTCTTTAACTTCTCGTCCACGCTCACCAATCAAGCCCACGACGACAACTTGAGCCGTTGTGCCTCGCGTCATCATACCTAGTGTCACCGACTTACCGACACCGGAACCTGCAAATAGACCGATACGCTGGCCTTTACCAACGGTGAGTAATCCATTAATGGCTTTGATGCCGACATCAAGAGGTTCAGAAATCGGTTTACGTGCTAATGGGTTAATCGGATCCGCATTGAAGGAGGCGCGTTTTTCGGTGTAGATCGGCCCTAAACCATCCAGTGGGTTACCTACGCCGTCAATAACCCGACCGAGCAACTCCATCCCAACTGGCAGACCCGTTTCGCTCGTCATCGGTGTCACTTTAGCACCAGGGAGCACACCTGTGATCTGCTCGCTAGGCATCAAGAAGAGATTGTCACCTGAGAAGCCCACTACCTCGGCTTCCATTTCGCCGTGCATGGTCTCAACTTTACATAAGCTCCCAATTGGCGCTCTACATCCGGTAGCTTCCAGCGTCAGGCCAACCACTCGCACCAACTTACCTGACGCAACCGGACGGCAAGTCAGGCCTTTGGTTTTGTATTGAGATAAGCGTTCTGCAAGAGCCAGCACTACTCACCACCTTGGTGGCGATTCACCCCACAGAAGCTTTGAATTACGCTGCGAATACGATCTTCAAGACGATAATTAACACTCGACTCCCCAGCCTCAATCTGAACATCACCACGATTGAGAGCAGGTTCGCTCATTAAAGTCCAATTGCGAAAACTCAGTTGTTCCTCTCCGTAAGAAGAACGAATGATATCGACATCATCTGGGTGGAGTTTTAAGGTGATGGCATGGCCAGATATCGGTAGAGATTCTACCGACTGCTTGATGGTATCAAGGATGACCTGAGGATTTGTCTGAACTTCAACGTGAACCACTTCTTTGACAAGCGTAAGTACCATGTCGACCAATTGCTTTTCCACCTGAGCATTCATCAGCTCCAATGGTTGAGCAAACTGGTTGGCTAAGCCAATAAAGGTTTCCACTTGCTGCTGAATAAACTCTTGTCCAGCGGCAACACCTTCAATTTTTCCGGCTTCAAGACCTTCCTGATGACCTTCCTGTAAGCCCTGCTCTTTGCCTTTATCGTAGCCTTGCTTAAAGCCCGCTTCCTGGCCTTGGTGCAGACCTTCCTGATAAGCTTGCTGCTTGATCAGTTCGATCTCTTCTTCGGTTAGCGCTTTCGGCGTCTCTTCGGCAACAGGCTCAGCAATAGGCATCCAGCTAGGATCGTAATTCATCGCTGTCTTTTTCGCCTGTTTATGGGTTTGCGCCGTGTAATCAGGCATACCCCATCGCTCTGGTTTTTCTACCAAATCGTCGTTATCAAGACGTAAAAAGCCGCGTTTTCGTTCCCCAGACATAGGCACCCTACTTACTTAAATTATAAGAACTCGTCGGCACCACCACCCAGCATGATCTCACCAGAGTCAGCCATGCGTCGGGCGATAGCCAGAACTTCTTTCTGCGCTGCTTCAACGTCAGACACTTTAATTGGTGGCATTGCTTCAAGGTCATCACGCATCATCTCAGCAGCACGCTTAGACATGTTCTTGAAGATCTTCTCACGCAATGCATCATCGGCACCTTTAAGCGCACGCTGAAGCGCATCCTGTGGAACGTCGCGCAATAGTTTCTGAATACCTTGGTCGTCGACTTCGATAAGGTTTTCGAAGACAAACATCAGATCTTGTATCTGAGTCGCCATATCTTCGTCTTGATCGCGAATTTGCTCCATCAAGATACCTTCGATGTTGTTGTCCATGTAGTTCATGATTTCGGCAGCTGCCTTCAGGCCGCCAATCTTGGCAGCTTGAGCACCCGCTTGACCTGCGAACTGTTTCTCCATGATTTCGTTCAGTTCTGCTAGTGCGGAAGGCTGAACTTCTTCAAGGTTGGCGATACGCATCATTAGGTCTAGGCGGTCACGCTCTGCAAACTGAGAAAGAATTTCAGCGGACTGATCTGGCTCAAGATATGAAAGTACAATCGTTTGAATCTGAGGGTGCTCATTGATAATAATGCTCGCCACCTGACGTGGGTCCATCCATTTCAATGAATCAAGACCTTTAGAACCGGTACCCAACAGGATTTGGTCAACAAGGTTATTCGCTTTGTCTTCACCTAAGGCGGCCACTAATGCATTACGCATGAAGTCTTCGCTGCCCATACCAATGTTGGTGTACTTCTGAATGTCTTCCAAGAAAGCGCGGTGAACGGCACCCACCTTCTCTTGACTTAGGTCGGAAGCTCGCGCCATAGCGCTACCCACTCGTTGAACTTGCTTTGGTTCTAGATGGCGAATAATACCCGCAGCGTCTTCCTCATTGAGACTGAGTAATAGAATCGCCGCGCGCTCTTCGCCCGGGATGGTTGATATATCCACGGTGTTTTCTGCTACCTCACCGCCCGCTTCCTGTGGAACTATTTCGTTAGGCATCCTGCATCCAATTCTTCACTACTTGTGCCGCTAGCTCAGGCTCGTTTGCTACTAGAGCACGTACCGCTTTCAGCACATCTTCATCTTTGTGTAGGTTAGGTAAGTCTATGCTTGAGCCAAACTCAAACAACTCACCACCATCTAAGTCACCGCCGATTAAGCTGGTTTCGCCATCAACCCCAATAGGTAGACCATCCGGTCCGTACAGTTGATCGTCATCATCAGACGCAGGGTTGAGCAGTTTTTTCATTGCCGGGCGGACAAGGACTAACACCACCACAATGATAACCAACGCACTTGCGAACCAACGAATCCAGTCATTAAAGTTAGGATGTTCCCAAATTGGCACATCTGCGATGGTTTCTGTTTCTGGTTCAGCAAACTGCATACTCAAGACATTTAACAAGTCTCCACGAGCCTCGCTATAGCCAACCGTACCTATCAGCATCTGTCTAATAGAGTTTAGCTCAGCCTCTGAGATTGGTTGGTAACTGGTTTCCCCTGTTTCAGGATTGACCACTGAGCGATTTTTAACCGCCACAGCAACTGTCTGACGATTGACCACTCCAGTCTGACGACGTTCATGACTTATGGTGGTATCCAGTTCAAAGTTACGAGTTGCTTCTTTGTGGACTGACCCTTGACCAAGTGTTGTGCCATCTTTCATCTGGGCTACATCTTGAGGAATTGATGCATCCGCTGGCGGCTGATTACTTAAAGCACCAGGCACACCCGCGACGACGTTGCCATTATTGTAGTCTTCAAGTGTGTACTCGCTACGAGTCGATGGGGTATTAGGGTCAAAGCTCTTACGAGTCTGCTCTACAGCACTGAAATCCAGCTCGATATCCACTTGGGCGGTATAGTTACCAAAACCAAGAATTGGGATAAGAATCGAATCAATTTTATCGCGCAGAGCCTGTTCTTGTTTACGCTCAAGTTCATGTTCTTTGCGACGCGCAGACGAGGCAGGGTCTTGGCTACCCGAACTTAGCAGGCGGCCATGTTGATCGGTAACCGTAATGCGGTTCGGTTTCATACCAGGAACGGCACTTGAAACCATGTCTACCACAGAATCTACCTCTTCTTGCTTGAGGTTAGCTCCGGTTTTGAGAGTAAGGAATACTGAAGCTGACGCTTCTTGATTGTGTCGAACAAATACGCTTTGTTTCGGTAATGCCAATAGAACTCGTGCTTTACGCACTTGTTTCATCTCTTCTATCGCCTTAGATAGCTGACGTTCACGGCTTAGCTTTAAGCGTTCTTGTTCTAAGCGCTGAGAAACCCCAAAACCCATGTCTTGCAGTAGGATATCATCGCCTGCATGTTTCTCTTGGTTAAGACCGGCTCTGACCATACCCAGTTTAAGCGAGTTAAAATCACTCGTAGGAACTAAAATGGTGTTGCCATCTAATTGGTAATCGAGTTTCTGCTGATCTAGGTAGTCAAGAATTGGGATCAGTTCTTCCGTTTCATAAACGCCTAATGGACGCATTTCTGGCTCTTTAACCCAGAAAAACAGCATCACAATCAAAGCGACACAGATCGATATCGACAGAACGAGAACAACTTGACGAAGCAGGTCTAAATCACCGACAGCCATGTCAAATTTAGAACTGCTTTTCTCATCCAAATCGGGGTTTTGAATGCCCGTATCGAGATCAGACGTACTTAACATAGTGCTGTCAGCACTGCTATCAGATAACGCCAGATCGGTTGATTGATTTTGCTCTGCCACAGACTTTACCTAAAACTTAAACCGGCATATTCATCAATTCTTTGTACGCTTCAACCAGCTTGTTGCGTACTTGAATTGTCGCATCGAATGCAACGCTAGATTTGTTTCTAGCGATCATTACATCAGACAAAGACACATCTGCGTCACCGCGATCAAATCGCATTTGCAAATCACTAGATGTCTTAGAAAGGCCATTGACGTTATTGATGGCACTATTCAGCATTTGCCCAAAGTCTGCGCTTACAGTTTGCCCTGTCGCCGCTGGCTTTGTGCCGCCCGCTTCAAACATCATCGCTTGCATTTCGCTTTGAAAACCATCAATTCTCATCAAAACCTCAGTAGTCAACTCTTTGACTAAACATAGTGCTGGACTTATGACGCTGCAATCCTCGTGCCACGTCAATTCGACTGACAAAAAATAGCACGTTAGTTCGGAATATCAATCCCGGCATCACGCATTTTTGCTAACTTGTAGCGCAAAGTTCGTGGACTAATGCCTAATTTTTCAGCCATTTCTTTTCGACGGCCGTTACACTCTTCTAATACCTCAAGAATAATCGCATATTCCTGATCACGCAGTTCGCCACCTAAACCAGAGCCAGACGCCAAACTGCTGGTCGCTTCTGCAACCGGTTTAACATCTGGAACTTGACACACACCTGTTTCAACGGCCACTTGCAGACTCGACGCATCTTGCCAATCAAGCCCTTCTAACAGAATTTGTTCACTGTCGATGACAGCGTTGTCGCTTAATATCAAAGCTCGCTGCATCACGTTATCCAGTTCACGAACATTCCCTGGCCATGAATAAGACATCAATTTATCCGTCGCGCTTGCAGTCAAAGTCGGTACTGGCATACCCAATTTCTGGCAATGTCGCTCAATCAGATGCTTTGACAACGGCTCGATATCTCCCGGACGTTCGCACAGTGCTGGCCATGCGATTGGGAACACGTTAAGACGGTAGTATAAATCTTCACGGAAGTTGCCTTCTTGGACGTAGCTTTTTAAATCTCGGTTACTGGTTGCCAGCACACGAACATCCAGCTTTATGCTCTTGCGGCTACCCAGACGTTCAACTTCTCTTTCTTGAAGAACACGCAATAGCTTCGCTTGCAGGCTAAGATCCATTTCGCTGATTTCATCAAGTAAAATGGTTCCACCTTGCGCCTGTTCGAATTTGCCCGGGCACGCCTGTACCGCCCCAGTAAACGCGCCTTTTTCATAACCAAAAAGGGTCGCTTCCAGCATGTTATCTGGAATAGCCGCACAGTTTATTGCGACAAAAGGGCCATCTTTACGAAGAGAAGCATTGTGAATATAGCGTGACATGACTTCTTTACCTGAGCCACTTGGCCCCAGAACCATCACACTTGCATCGGTTTTAGCAACTTTATCGGCTAATGCCAGCAGCTTGATGCTTTTCTCGTCAGCCACCACGGCATCACCGTTATCGTCGGATTTAACCGGCGCGTAACGGCTGACCATATTAAGTAGTACCTCTGGCGCAAAAGGTTTCGCCATGTAGTCGATCGCACCGTCTTTCATCGCTGAAACGGCATCTTCAATGTTGGCATAAGCCGTCATCAACAACACAGGAAGATTTGGCCAGTGCTGCTTAATGCTTCTTAACAAAGCCAAGCCACCCATGCCAGCCATTTGAACATCAGAGACAACAATGTCGACATTATTAGATTTGAGCTTAACTAGGGCATCCTCGGCGCTGTCCGCTTCAAGCCACTCATAGCCAGCTAAAGCTAGCGTATCGACCAGTGCTTCGCGTAGGCCTTCATCATCTTCTACAATCAGTACCTTACTTTGAGCCATTATCTTTCTCCAGTCATAGCTTGTTGGTCAGCATTCGAGTTTTCGTTAAGCGGGATACACATAGTAAAACACGCCCCGTCACCCTGTTCTGAAATGAGTTCTAACCTTCCATCATGAGCACGACATACCATTTGTACGACAGCTAACCCAAGTCCCGTTCCCTGAGAACGAGTAGTGAAGAAAGGTTCCATTATCTTGTTTTGCAGCTCTTTCGGCACTCCAGGTCCACTGTCCTGAACTGAAATTTTGAGCTCACCATTCACTGGTCTGAAAAATACATCGACCTGTGACTGTTTTCCGGCAATCTGAATCGCATTCATGACCAAATTGCTCAGCGCGGATGCAATCGCGTTCGCATTCCCCAGCAACTGAGTCTGCTCTTGCTCGACTTCAAGATAATAATCGATTTGGTTGTTTTTAAGTGCAGTCTCAACCATAGGTGAGAACTCGCTAACAAGTTGTTCAATCGTAAACGGTTTAACAACCTTATTGTCTCCACCTTTTGCAAACAGCAACATATCGTTGACTTGTTTTTCTAAGTCATGAAGCCTGTCCATCAGCTTGCTTTGAAAGCGTTCTTTGGTTGCTGGTGGCAAATTGGGCGCCGCTAGGTTAGAGGCATAGAGCATCGCGCTGGAAAGTGGTGTCCGAACCTGATGTGCCAGAGATGCAACCATACGTCCCAAAGAAGAGAGTCGTTGTAGATCACTGACGCGCGCCTGCAATAAACGCGTTTCAGTCAAATCAGTGATCAGAATGAGCTGCCCCGTTGCGGATGCGGAGATCGCTAATCTCACTTTGCGCCCGTTTCGCAGCGATATTTCATGACCATCATCTTCGCGTGGCGCAAACGCCTGTTGAATGACTTCAAACCACTTGTCACCAACCAGTGAAAGCTCTAGCAATCTTTGCGCTTCAGGGTTAGCTTCCTGAACCACGCCCTGAGTATCGAGCAAGATCACGCCCGCCGGCATAACATCGAGTACCTGCTGATAGCGTTCGACTTGTTGTTCTAATGTGCCCAACGGCATTGGATTGTCCGTTGAAGAAGTTGGATGCATGACGTATTTCTGCCTTAAAAACTACAATAGCCTGCCATGCAAAAAGCAAGCCAGGCTATTTTATATATTTTTCAACACCTTAATGTCAGGTCGAAAATTTGACAGTCAATAGTGAAACGTTACTAACGCTGTAGATTGTACTTTCTCATTTTCTCAACCAAAGTCGTGCGACGCATGCCGAGCATATCCGCAGCTCGTGCCACCACACCACCTTGTGCTTCTAACGCTTGGTTAATCATATTAACTTCAAGATCTGCAAGCATCTCTTTCAAGTTCACACCTTCTGGCGGTAAACTTTGTGGCGCGTTTTCGTGGTCATGGAATAAGTCATTGGATTCAAAGCTAAAATCTTCAGCAAAGATATCCTGTAACGCATCGCGTTCTAGCTCTTCAACCGAATCCATCTTGTTGTACTCTGGCTGGAACTCTGGAATATCGCTGTATCGATATTTAGTTGGTAAATGATTCACATCAACCAGACTATTTGGATAGAGGATAATCATACGTTCAACCAGATTCGCCAATTCGCGTACGTTACCTGGCCACTCATGTTCCATTAGTGAATTAATCGAACGAGGCGTAAAGCAGATAGGCTGAGCACCTTCAGACTCCATTCGAGTCATCAACTCTTGCAACAACAGCGGAATGTCATCTTTTCTGTCGCGTAACGCTGGCATCTCAATAGGGAAAACATTGAGTCGGTAGTAGAGGTCTTCACGGAAAGACTCATCATTGATCATCGTATCGAGATCACGATGAGTTGCAGCAATAACGCGCACATCCACACGAATTGTCGTGTTACCGCCAACGCGCTCGAAACAACGCTCTTGAAGTACACGTAACAGCTTAACCTGCATAGGCATTGGCATATCGCCAATTTCATCCAAAAACAGGGTTCCGCCTTCAGCAAGTTCAAAACGGCCTTTACGTGATGTAATCGCCCCCGTAAATGCCCCTTTCTCATGACCGAATAATTCGCTTTCCAATAAGTCTGGCGGAATAGCACCACAGTTAATCGGTACAAATGGTCCGTTTCTACGTGCTGAATGGTAATGAATATTGCGCGCCACCACCTCTTTGCCAGTACCAGACTCACCGAGGATCAATACGTTGGCTTCAGTCCCTGAGACTTGCTCGATAAGGTGTCTAACCTCTTTGATGCCATGACTTTGGCCGACCAAACTGCGGAAAAGTGTATTTTTACGTGACGAAGAAGGTACATTAACCCCTTTACGACCAAGAAAATCTTTACAGTGGCGCAGGGCTTCACTTAATTGCGGATAATTTAGGGGATACTCCAGATCGCCGACATAATTTGTCAGATCTTCTACTGGATAGGAATGCTTTCCTGCAATCAGCAACGGTATATGGTTGGCCTTGGATAGCTTGTCACTCAGCTTGGTAGATAACTTTTTGTCGTTAAGAGAACCTAGAATACAGCCGGCCCACACTTGTGACCAATCCAGATCATCGAGTTGATCAGAACTGATGGCCTCACACTGTTCTCCAACAAATTCTAAAATATTACTTAGATTGATACGTGCTTGCACATCATCTTCAATCACAAGTAGTTTCGCTAAACCTTGCATAGGTGAGATTGTTTGCCTTTATTGTAAAACGTTGTGGCTGGATAATTATTTCTAACGCCATTTGTAACTATAGATCAGATACATCAGACAATTGACAAATATCAGCAACAAAAAAAGCCACTGGTCCGTTAGTGGCTTCTATTCTATTTGATAAAAAAAATAAGGCAACCAAGCAATTACTTGATGTGACGTTCAGCCAAAAGCTAATAAGTCATATTATTTCATTCATCACACATTTCTATACAAAACGTATGCAAACATTCGCTTAACGCTAGATTCCGACGTCACCCGCGGTAAGGTTGTGATATTCGTTTGGAATCTGATCCCATGCGGACTTAATTTCTCTTATGATTTCAATCACATCATCAATCGGCTGTGGATCATTGCGATGATTCGCATCTGTAATCTGAGTGATCATAAACTCATAGAGCTGATCTAAGTTTTGAGCAATGTCCCCACCGTCATCCATAGAAAGACAGCTACGCAGGCTGATAATAATGTCCAGCGCTTTACCTAGGCGCTCGCCTTTGACAGGAATATTGCCCGCTTGCATCGCCGCTTTGCCTTGAATCAAACGTTCAATAGCGCCAGCCATTAGCATTTGAACAATTTTATGCGGGGAGGCCGCACTGAGCTGGCTATCAACCGATACCTTCTTGTAAGCCTGTAGTGAACCACGCATAACAACCCTCTTAAATTTATAAAAATTTTTGATACTGCTGAACTGATCGTTTACCGTGACGATACTTTTGCAGCGCCACACCTAGTTCAGCAGTTTTACTACTCATTAACTCTACAACAGTTTGCGTTCTTTCAACCGCGTCGTGCCACTGTTGTAACTTGGCAAGTTCTGGAGACGAATGAATCGCTGCCAATAAACTTTGCAATATCTGTTCCCTTGTATCGACCAGCTTAACGATTTCTTCAGTCGATAGTTCAATCGCTGTAAGGGCTTCACTAATTATTTGATCAACTTCACATAATTCATTGAGACGTTGCTCAAAGTCTCTATCCGAGGGCATTCATCATCCCCGCTAATTGAGACTGCATCTTACTGGTCGCATCTTGCATTGCCGTAAATTTGGCGTGAGTGCGTTTTTCCAAGTTATCCATTCGACGGTCAAGTGCCGCTTGGTCATCTTGTAGTCGGTAAGTACGCTCAACCATACTGCGCTCGCGGTTACGAATCGAACCAGTAACGCCTGTCAGACCTTGAATCGCATCCTCAACTTTCTTAGCGAATCCCTGATTACCGCCAAAAAATTCTTCGAGCTTATTAAAGTTATTGTTCAACTGACGATCTAACATATCGTAGTTGATTTCCAAATTACCCTGTCTGGTCGTCGTAATACCAAATTCGGTAAGGGTTTTTAAATCCTCTGGGGCAGGCTCGACACGTGAAGAGAATACGGCTTTCAAACGCGAATCTGCACTGCGCACAATGCTGTCGCCGGCCAGCGGCCCTGCCATTCCAGTGCGAGGATCAACACCCGATAACTCCTTCGTCACTTGATAGAACTGATTGTAAGCAGCGACGAACTGTTCAATATCTTCACGTACGCCTTGTCGGTCATACTCAATATCGATTTCGGAAATCGGCTTACCTTTTTCAGTTCGCCCTTTTAGAGTCAGGTCAACACCATCAATTGCATCTTCAATAATGTTGTTGTTGCTGGAAAGTTGAGCAACGCCATCAAGTAACACTTTTGCATCTTGCGCAGACTGTACTTCCGTCATACCACGATAAGTATCAAATGAACGTTGCGCTGCCTCGAGATCGGCTTGTGCTTGATCGATACGCTCAAGGTACTCACGCTCTTCCTGCGGCAACTTGGCGCGTTCCATCTGTTTTGCTTGTTCAGGCGTCAACTCACCAGAAGCAACACGCTGAGCCAGTGCAGACTGTTCATCGGCCACTTTTTTCTCTATACGGGCTTTTTCTGCATCCAGTTTAGCTTGCGCTTCTTTGGGTGTGACGTACGAATCCGTTAGGGTTCCTGATGCCGTGTTTGACCAGCCTGGTACGTCTGGCGCTTTCTCTTTCGCTTTCGCATCTAGTTGAGGTTCTGGTTCCCAGTAAGAATCGAGCAAAGTGCCCGAAGCGGTTTCACTCCAACCAGGAATACGCTCTTCTGGTTTAAGATACTTGTTTGCCTCAATCCCCGCATTTGCTGCCGCTGTCGTTGCAGCTTTAGACATTTCATTATCGGGCGTGGCCTCTTTGGCTGCGTTGGGATCTGCATTAATTGCCGCTTGCTTTGTAGTATCGGCAATCTCTTGATCGACAAGTTTTGCCGCGTCGATGATTTTTTGAGCGACTTTATCGGCAACTTTTTTCTCTGCAGGGGTGAGAGGGGCAATCAATTCCTGAGCCGCAGCACGTGCGCGTTCAAGATCTTTGACTCGTTGCTCTAGCGTTTTGTATTCGAGTTGTTTGAGCGAGTTACCCGGCTGGGCATCCACTTGCATTGAGATTTCATTGTCGCCACCGGATACGTTCGAGGCAACAATAAGACGGGGACCATCGACATCGTTAATGATTGCCGCACGGACACCTGGATTAGATTTACTGCCGTTGATACCGCGAACGATATCAACGAGCTTAGAATTCTCTTGTACATCAATAGAGAATTTTTTTTCACCCAGTGAAATCTGCAACTTGCCCGGTCCAAATTTCGCATCTTCTGGCAAAACATCAGACGCAATTTTGTGACTTTGGGCAAGTTGCAACACATCGATAGCATATCGACCAGCGATAGCATCAGTGGTTGCCGTCGCGGATACAACAGTGTCGTCTGTTGACGCCACTGTTCTTGCGGCGAAAGCTTTCTCTTGACGAAAGCTCGCCATCAAGTTTTTCATCGTATCCAGCGACTCTCTGAGCCGGCCATAAGCACTGATACTGGAATCAATTTGGGTCCGCTCACTGTCGATACGTTGCTGTTTAGGAACACGCTCCGAATCCACAATTTTGCTGACCATAGAATTGATATCCATGCCAGAATTCATGCCTATAGGGCCAAAACTCATTCACTCACCTCAAGTACGATTACACCGTTTGGTTAACAAGTCCCGATGAATATCGGGCCGTCTGTTCCCTTAGGCGTCGTAAGATCTCTAACATTTCCTCATCGGGTATCTGACGAATAATATCACCAGTATCCGCTTCATATATCGTTACAACATCTCTACCGGACTCTTCGTCCACCCTAAAGGATAAGCCCTTATTGATAGATGATATGAAATCATTCATCTGCTCAACAATCCTTTCACGCTCCGCCCTGTTTAGCTTCTCCCTCTCTTGCGAGGCTTCGATGGCTTTTTCAACAGTTTGAGACGCTTTTTCGCTTACCTCAGTTGTAGAGACCTGCTCCTTTCGCGAGGAAACTTGCTGTACACCATCGTACTTAGAAGCAAGTTTAGTGCCACTTTCTGAGCCATAAGGCTGGATGTTCGATGTGTAGGATGGTATTTCCATAACGATCTCCCTTCCACCTTAGCAGGTCACAACATAATGTTGTACCAATAAGCTCCTGTCGAACCTATCGATTAACCTAATAAGCTAAGTGCTGCCGACGGGGACTGCTTAGCTTGCGCTAGGACAGATGTACTCGCTTGCTGAAGAATTTGCGATTTAGTCATCGCAGTAGTTTCTCTCGCATAGTCTGTATCAACAATCCGGCTACGAGAAGCATTAACGTTCTCATTGATGTTGTCTAGGTTACTGATCGCGTGTCCAAAACGGTTCTGGAATGCACCCAGTTCAGCACGTTGGCTGTCAACCGTTTTCAAAGCGCCATCAATAACAGAAACAGCAAGCTGAGAACCTGCTACTGAAGTAACGTCAACATCGGCAACTGTTCTCTCTTGAGCAGCACCGAAACCGATTTCTGAACCTAAACCACCACCGATAGTGACATCTGTAGCAACCTTATTCGAAGCAGCAAACAGTTGTAGTTTACCTTCTTCACCTACCGAAGCTTTTACATCTTCACTCTGACCATTAATGTATGTTGCCAACTGCTCCATATCGTCGCCAGCTTTAGCATTAATCGTGAGCTCTTTTGCCTCACCATGTACATCAGTATAGCCTAGGGTAAGATCAGTCGCTCCTGAAGAGACGGTCCAATCCGATGCTTTACCATCTTGAGCAATGTACGCTTTACCACCCATATCTATGGTGTCAGAACGCATATTCCCCATCGATAGTTGAACAGCTTCACCTGAGCTCGCACCAATTTGGAAAGATTGACTGCCGAATGTACCGTTAAGCAGTTTATTACCACCAAAAGAGGTCGTTTCTGCAATTCGGTTTAATTCGTCGTTAAGAGCGGTTACTTCTTCTTGAATAGCAATACGCTCTGAACGAGAGTTAGAACCATTCGAAGATTGAAGTGCCAAATCACGCATACGTTGCAGAATGTTGGTTGTCTCATTCATCGCACCTTCAGCTGTCTGTGCAATAGAGATACCGTCATTCGCATTTTTTACGGCCATGTCTAAGCCACGGCTTTGCGAGTTCAAGCGGTTTGAGATTTGTAGTCCAGCAGCATCATCACGGGCACTGTTAATTTTGTACCCCGAAGATAGACGCTCCATCGATTTCTGCATGCCATCAGTCGCACCATTAAGGTAGCGCTGAGCAGTCATCGCAGACACGTTCGTGTTTACGTTAATTGCCATATTTGATCTCCTTAGGCATTAGGGCGATGCATCTCAGCGTCTCTCACCTCGCTTTGATACATCTCATTTCTCTCAATCCTTTAACGGCCCGCTAAAAAATACCTTTAGAAATAAATTTCGCCTTTTTTTAAACTTTTAACGCACGGCGTAATATTTACCTTAGAGATCAATAGGTTAGTAGAAACAAAAAAATCCAGCCGAAGCTGGATTTTTTGATCAAGGTCTCAATTAACCTAGTAGGCTTAGTGCCGAGTTTGGCGCCTGTTTTGCCTGTGCAAGGATAGAGCTTGAAGCTTGAGACAGAATTTGAGTCTTGGTTAGTGCAGTTGTCTCTTTCGCGAAGTCTGTATCTTTGATACGGCTCTTAGACGCATTCACGTTTTCGTTGATGTTGTCTAAGTTGTTAATCGCGTGGTTGAAACGGTTTTGGAACGCACCAAGTTCTGCACGGTGGCTATCTACGTATTTCAGTGCTGCATCAACAATCGCTACAGATTCTTGCGCGCCACCTACAGATGTTACGTCAATAGTATCAACAGTTACTGCTTTACCTTCACCCATGCTTAGCTCACCCGCTAGACCACCAGCAAAGCTTACTGCACCTTCAACTTTGTTGTTACCAGCGAACACTTGTAGCTGACCATCTTCGTTTACTGACGCTTTAACCATGTCAGTTTGACCGTTGATGTAAGTCGCTAGCTCTTCGATGTCGTCGCCAGCTTTAGCAGAAATGTTGATTGTCTGCTCAGCACCGTCTTTTTCAGTCAGAGTGATTGTTAGGTCATTAGCACCCGCTTGAACAGTCCAGTCTTTATCTTTGCTGTTCGCAGCTTGGTAGCTAGTGCCGCCCATGCCGATGTTGTCACTACGCATGTCGTTCAGAGTTAGCATTACTGCTTCACCGTTGTCAGCACCGATTTGGAATGACTTAGTCGCGTAAGTGCCGTTTAGTAGCTTGTTACCACCGAATGATGTAGTTTCAGCGATACGATTTAGTTCATCGTTAAGTGCTGTCACTTCTTCTTGGATTGCAACACGCTCTGATTTCGAGTTTGAACCGTTCGCAGATTGTAGCGATAGGTCACGCATACGTTGCAGGATGTTCGTTGTCTCGTTCATCGCACCTTCAGCCGTTTGTGCGATAGAGATACCGTCGTTAGCGTTACGTACTGCAACATCAAGACCACGGCTTTGAACGTTTAAGCGGTTCGAGATTTGTAGACCCGCTGCATCGTCTTTAGCGCTGTTGATCTTTGAGCCAGATGACAAACGCTCCATTGAAACTTGTTGTGCGTTGTTTGCGCTGTTTAGGTAACGCTGTGCTGTCATTGCTGCTACGTTAGTATTTACATTCACTGCCATGGTGATTTCTCCGTTTGATTTTCCGATGTATCCGGTTTCCGACGTCTCGGAAAACCAAAGTTTGTAGTTCTCTCAAAAGTTACTTTTATTAACGGCGCGGTTTCGAAAACCTTGAGCATTTTTTTCGTTTTTTCTTAAAAAAAATACATTTGGCGATAAAAACGTGACTAAGAGATAAAAAGAGTAAAAAAAGTCATTTTTTCGCTAAAGCTTCTTTTAGGCCTGTCGATAATATTCTCTTTTTTGAGAATTAGCCTAATAGCGTCAGCGCCAAGTTTGGCTGCTGTTTAGCTTGAGCCAGTATTGAAGTACTGACTTGTTGTAAGATCTGTTGCTTAACCATTTGGGTTGTCTCTTTCGCGTAGTCAGTATCTTTAATTCGGCTATTGGAAGCCGATAGATTCTCGTTGACGTTGGAAAGGTTATTAATCGCATGGTTAAAACGGTTCTGCATTGCACCAAGTTCGGCACGGTGACTATCAACATACTTTAAAGCGGTATCAATAATCGATACCGCGCGTTGGGCCCCACCTGCTTGCGAGATATCAATATTATCAACCGCTTCATAACCAGCCAGATTCATGCTGAGTTGATTCGCTAAGCTGCCTGAGAAAGAAACGGTTCCTGAAGTTTGCTTACCTGCCATAAAGATTTGCAGTTGGCCTTCTTCATTAACTGACGCGGAGACTTTATCGGTTTGCCCATTGATATAAGTGGCAAGTTCTTCGATATCGTCACCCACTTTAGCGGTAATATTGATGGTCTCTTGCTGACCTTGAGCATTGGTGTATTGCATCACCAATTTATTATTGCCCTGAGCGACCTGCCAGTTACGGTCTGCTTTACCTGCAGCAATGTAACTGAAGCCGCCCATGTCCAAACTGTCTGAACGCATATTCTTGAGTGAAACTTGTACCGCTTCACCTGAACTGGCACCAATTTGAAAAGAAGAAGACGAAAACGAACCGTTGAGTAATTTTCGACCACCAAAAGAGGTGGTTTCGGCGATTCTGTTCAATTCATCGTTTAAAGCGCTCATTTCCTCTTGCAAGGCATCTCGCTCAGCTCGACTATTTGAACCATTCGCGGATTGAAGGGAGAGGTCACGCATACGCTGAAGCAAATTGGTGGTTTCGTTCATCGCACCTTCTGCCGTCTGCATAATCGAAATACCGTCATTGGCATTACGCATCGCGACATCTAATCCTCTCATCTGTGACTCAAGGCGATTGGAAATCTGCAACCCTGCTGCATCATCTTTAGCGCTATTAATACGATTCCCTGAAGAGAGTCTCTCCAGAGATTGATTCAGCAGTTCGGTCGCCTTCGACAAGTGTCGTTGCGCTGTCATTGCTGAGACGTTCGTATTCACCGTGATTGTCATAAAGTTGCGTTGTCCTCTTTCGCGTTACTCTCTTTATCGGCAATCTGAGGTTTTCTTTAATAAAAAATAAAAAACCGAACCCTTAGGTTCGGCTTTAACTGATTAACTAATAACGGCTTATGCCTGACTACTTTAACTTCAGATCTGCCAACATTTGAGCTGAAGGAGCGAAGAAGTAAGCGCCTGTCACGGCATGAGTAAAGCGCAGCAACTGGTCTGTTTTGCCATCCGTTACGCCATACATACTTTCTAGCATCGCTTTGAAGTTGTGTAAGGTGTTGCAGTAGGCAATAAATAGCAATCCATGCTCACCAGAAACACTACCGTACGGCAAGCTGTGGCGAACAATCTTAAGGCCTTTGCCTTCTTCTTTGATATCGACACGACCAACGTGTGACGCCGCTGGCACATCATCTAACTCAACGGAGTCCGGCTTAGTTCTGCCAATCACTTTCTCTTGTGCCGACACATTGAGGCGATTCCAAGAAGGAAGGTTATGGATAAAGCGCTGCACCATTACGTAACTACCACCCGCAAACTCACCTTGTGGAATGATAGCCACTTCTTCTCGCTGGGCCTCTTTCGGGTTTTCGGTCCCATCAACAAATTCGGTCATATCACGAGAGTCTAGATAGCGGTAGCCGTAGGTCTCATCGACAACCGAAACCTGTTCAGACACTTCAGCGAAGAACTTACGAAGTAGGTAAAAATGCAAATCATGACGGTTTGAGTGGCAATGAATCAACACATCAACGTCTGAGCTTGGTGCGACGACATCCCCTTCACCCAGTTGTGGGAAATCGATCAGTTCTGCTGGCACAGCAACATCTAGCTTGCTCCAGAACGCTTTAGTAAAACCAATGGAGAGTGTCAGTTCCGCACCAGGTTGCTGATCGTTAAGCTGTTCAACCAATGCTGGGAGCGCTTTTAACTGTTCTAAAACGTGTTGTGGATTTTGAGTCACCTTGAGCAAGGTGTATTGTGCGAATGGTCCAGCTTCAGGAAGGATTGCACTTTGAGGGTATGACATTTTTATTTCCTCACTATTATTTTTTGCTCAGTGTATTTCGTTTTGATTTCAATATATTGACAACGATCATCGCTTCGAACGATCACTGTGTAGCAGGGTTGTGAAAGCAGTCTCTTACACTACGACTTTTCGCTACATAGAGAATAAACCATAGCAGGAGTAGCATCACGGCACCATTAGCCCAGCTGAAGGCCCCGTGAGTGAGGTAGACATGATAGAACGTTTGTGCCAACTGCGCGCTTGCTGTCACCAGAGTCACACTTCTTCCCCATGAGACGATTTGGTTGATCCAACTCCGCTCCGGACTGCGTAAGCTAATCATCCACATCAGGGCTATGCTAGGCACTCCCATCGCCAGCCCGAGATAAAGCATGCTGTGATCAGGATAAACGATGGATAGAATCTTACTCCCACTGTCACGACTGGCTCCGGCTACAACAAATACTACCCAAGCCTTGGCCATAAACAACCAGCCTAACCAAAGAAGTCTTGGGGCTTTGAGAAAACCGTGTTGGTCATATTGTTCTATTGCGTAACGCACTGATATCTAACTACTGCTATGAATACAAGCCCCACTCTATACCAATGAGCAGAATTTTCTATCAGTAAATTGTCATCTTTACTCGTCGTCTTACACCAGAGATCCGCTCTAACTCTCACCGCTCGCTGATGAACGGCGGACACGCATCATAGATACAACAAGAAATAGAACCAGCAGTAGGACTGGCGCAAGCCACAAGAGTGCGTTCGACGAACTGAATGATGGTTTATATAAAACAAACTCACCGTATCGGGCGGTCATAAAGTTCACTACTTCCTGCTCACTCTCCCCTTGATTGATTTTTTGAAACACAATCAGCCTTAAATCTTTGGCAATTGGTGAATTAGACTCTATCAAATTCTGATTCTGACACTGTGGACAGCGCAGTGATTTCGCTAGCTCAATGGCGGTCTTTTGCAATTGAGGTGTCTCGAACTCAAACAGCTCAACCTGAACATTTTGCTCATGAGTCGCTGCTACAAAAAGGGCTTGCTCTTGCGCAGACGCGTGAAAACTCAGCATTGAGTACAACGTTAAACATAACAAACGAAATAGTGGCAGATACCGAACGGGCATTAACTCTTACTCTGATCGAAATAAAGGGAAAAATGTTTGCGCCAAGCTTGTTCGCTTAATAGTCCGGAATGCTTGTAAACAATCTCACCGCGGCGTGTGACGAGGTACGTCTCTGGTGTGCCTATCACACCAAGATCCAAGGATAACTTTCCCTTTGGATCAAAAATAATATCAGTGTATGGATTGCCGAGTTGAGCCAGATAGTTAACGGCTCCCGAACGATTGTCTCGATAGTTAAGCCCAACAATCGGTACACCTTGCTTTTGCAACTGATTGAGATAGTCATGTTCTTGACGACATATCCCACACCATGAGGCCCAGACATTCACCAGTTGATATTCGTCGGTAAACAGCTCAGGACTCTGTTTGATTTGTTCACTGATCAACAGTTCCACTGGCATACTGGGAAACGCACGCACAACAGGGTTGGTTTGTAAGCCAAGCTGCTGTGAGTTTAGCCCCGCGATAAGAAAGCCGATAAAACCAACTAAAACTGCAATGAATACGGCGATTTTATGTCTGCTTGATAACGCCATGTACTGCCTCTTTACGTCTTAGAGATAACAATGGGAAAACCGCCCCCAACATTGCCATCAAAGCCCCACCCCATATCCAACCAATGTAAGCTTTGTACTGAATTTTCACCGCATAGGCGCGAGAATCTACTTTGCTACCGAGCGTAACATAGTAGTCGCCATACCAAAAAGACCGAATAGCAGGCTCACTCATATTCATTACGCGAACGGGATAATGGCGACGCTCCGGAATCAAATCGAAGCTGCTGTCCTGATTAGAAAAGCGCAGCCATGCCTGCTCCGCCGTATAATTGGGGCCAATAGCCCAACGAGTTTCTATGTAATCAACCTTCCAATCGGAAAATGTTATTGATGAGCCATCCGCCATCTTAAAACTCGCTTCATAGGAGTGCTCGGCATTCATGACCGCGCCGACCGCACTTATCGCAAGTCCGATATGGGCAAGTACCATAAAGAGACTGCGAGATTGTTGTAGCCAAAAAAGCACATGACTCAATACGACCCAAACGCCAAGTCCCCATATAAGGAACAGCAAAGGTGAAGGTTGATCGACCTGCACCCAATACGCCACACAGCCAACCAACATTGCCCCTGTCAGCATTAACAGCAACTGAGTAACAGAGTAGTAGGCGCCATGGTGCCATTTCAAAACCGGAACAAAACCCATGAGCAACAATGCAATGACCGTCAGTGGGAGAAACAAAGTATTAAAATAAGGTGCACCTACCGAAACGGAACCTAAGCCAATCAACTCATAAATCATTGGATAAAAGGTGCCGAGAAACACGGTGAAACTTGCAACAGCTAACAACCCTACCGAGGCAGTAGCCAAGTAGCTACGGCTGAATATCGCTTTGATAGTTTTGCTTTTGACCACCTCACCGCGTTCAAACAGCAGTGAGAATGAGCAAATTAATGTCACGGCCAAAATAGCCAATAAAGCGATACCTTTACTCGGATCGACCGCAAATGCATGAACAGAAGTCAGCACCCCAGAACGAACAATAAACGTTCCGAGGATACTGAGACTAAAAGTGATAAGCGCAAGAATCAAGGCGGCACGTTTCTGCTGCTCATAACGACGCGCCGCTAACATAGCATGGAGCAATCCAGTCCCAGTTAACCATGGCAGTAGAGAGGCATTTTCGACGGGATCCCAGAACCACCAGCCGCCCCACCCCAATTCGTTATAAGCCCACCAAGAGCCGACCACAATGCCAAGGGTTAAAAATGCCCACGCCGAGATAAGCCAAGGTTTTGCCAACTCAACCCAGTTTTGGAAAAAGCTTGGCTGCATCAAAGCGGCAAGCGCAAACGCTAGAACCGTCGAAAATCCGATATAGCCTAAATAGAGCAAAGGAGGATGAAAAATAAGCCCAACATCTTGCAGCATTGGGTTTAAATCTCGTCCCTGTTCAAGCCAGTTCTCCGCATAGCTAAATGGGTTAGACGCTATCAGAGTAAACCAACCAAAAGCGGCAACAAACAATCCCATAATCCACAGTACATCCTGTAAATACGCATGGGGTGCAGAACGAATAAATGAAATACAGCCAGCCCATACCGCTAGGGTGAACACCCAGAACAGCATTGACCCTTCATGACCACCCCAAACCGCCGCAACCTTGAAAAACTGCGGGAGCGCGGTATTTGAGTGAGACGCAACATACTGAAACTGAAACTGGTCGCTAATAAATAAGTAAGCTAACAAAACAAGGCTCAATGACGCAGCCACGCCATTGAACCTTGCAAGGAATGATAAAGAGAGTGTGTTGCCATGGCGAAGCCACTTTTGCAATGCATATTGAACACTAGCTGCCGTACTGGAAAGCGTTACCAAAACCAGTGCCAAATGGCCCAACTCTCCTACCATATTTATACAACCGTCATTTGACCAGCATAGAGAATAAACGTACGTAACATCAGTACGCCAACCAAACTCAATGTTGTTACCATCAGGATATAACCACCATTGTGACGTGTTTCTTTTGGTGTCACCGCATTAAGGGTTAGCGGCAGTACCATACCAATCAGCACGACACCAAACCAGAACCAGTTGGACCAAAAACCGCCACCAATTGCATTCCAAGCCGCTACTTCATTTTGGCCACCACTAAAAATTAGGCCAGTAAAGAAAGTGACCAGTACAAAAAGCTCAAACATCACAACAGGGCGCTCAAAGCTATGTACCCAAGAAACACTTGGGCTTGTTGCAGACTCTTTAAAGACTAAGATGCCAAACATCAAACACGCCGCAGCACCAGATGACAGACTTGAGAACAAGAACAGTATCGGCAACACAGGATTATTAAGCATTGGATAGGTTTTCAGAGCAGACAACAGGAAGCCTGTATACGCCGCTAGAACAATCGCTAGGAAGCCCAAAAATAGCTCAATAGCGTTAGAGAACTTACCTGATTTAATCAAGAAGCCATCGGCAAAATCAAGCAATTTACTCGGCAGCTTACCATCACAGAATTGGATAACTTGGTGACGGAATATGATCCCAATCCAAATGAACAATACGATCATGTAGACCTGGAAGAGAATTACACCCATCGACATTACCGAACTTGGGTTGTAGAAAATCATGATTTTCCAAAACGACAAAGGCTTGGTTAAGTGGAAAATCAAAATTGTCAGTCCCGAGATAATGCCAAATGGTGCCAGCCAAGCCATCGCCTTGATAATGCCATTATTAGCCGGATCGCCTTCGATCACTTTACGTTTTAGATACAGCGAAATCATCACCGCACCAGCAGACATACCAGCGAGGAATAGATAGATTGCGATGATCCAATCCCAAACCAGAGAGTCAAAGTGGAATGCACTTTCAAAACCATTCATTATCAGATCTCCCCTTTCTGGTGAGGCACTTTGTATAGCTTAGGCTTAGTGCCAAGATGTACCTTGTCGCGGTACACAACTTCACTGTTCAATACCTGATTTATCTCACTGTTTGGATCATTGAGATCACCAAAGGTCAACGCCTGCGTCGGGCAAGACTCAACACAAGCAGGAAGCTTGCCTTGTGCTAAGTTTGTGTCACGACAGAAGTTACACTTGTCAGCGGAATGGTCGACAGGATTAAAGAAGCGAACTTGATAAGGACAGGCCGCTAAGCAGTAGCCACAACCGACACACTTCTCTTTGTGTACATCAACAATGCCAGTCTTCTCATCTTTGTATGCCGCCCCAGTTGGACAAACATAAACACACGGTGGGTTTTCACAATGTTGACAAGATTTGCGAGTAAAACGGTAATCAACATCAGGAAACTCACCCTGTGGTTCACTGCGAATAATCTCAAGGCGAGATACACCTTCCGGAACTTTGTTTACTTCACGACACGCTTCGGTACACGCAGTACAGCCGATACAAGCGGTTTCATCGTGAATCATGCCGTATAACTTGTTGCCATCCTGCTCAACATTCGCCAACGTTTTTCGGCTATTGAACACCGCGGTTCCTGCCACACCTGTAGTGAAGATCACAGCGCCTGCGCCGGTTAAGAAGTTTCGTCTAGAACAACTCATACTACTTCTCCTTCTTCAACTGGTTAAAATCGGCGTGACAATCCACACAAAGCTTGATGCGCTCTTTCTTCTCAAGAGCCAACACTTTAGTTTTGTTTGCATGAACATCATGACAATTTGAACAGGTGAGATTTTTTGCATGAACATCATGAGTCCAGCTGTCATCACGCAGTTTTTCTGGTGTGTGACAATCGGTGCACTGACTATTCGCTTTAAGAATCTCTTTTGGATCAAGGAAGACTTTATCGGTTCCCGATGCAGATTGAGCACTAGAATATTTAGTAACTTGCGGCGCACCCTCTCGGTGGTCTGGTCCTATATTGTTGTGGCACTCAGTACAGTTGACTTCTCGTCCCAGCTTTTTGAGTGCGTCTTCGCCATGAGAACCCGCGAGCGTTTGTTTAGAATCCTTATGACATTGAATACATTTGTAATCTTTGTCACGGATAAGCGTGACTTCATGACGTGCTGATGTTCCTTCAGACTGCACAGTTGAAGTGTCGGCAACGGCATGAAGAGAATAACCATAGAGGCAAAATGCTAGAAGGGACTTAAGCATTATGACTATGGCCAACTTTATATTGCCCATATTATCCTTTCCTTATTCCCGTACCATTTACTGATTAAACAATAAGTTGATATACGGTTTAAAATTAAAGTCTTTCGATGTGCGATAAAAACACACCAAATGAGATCAATTCTTATTTTGGATAAGCCACAACGCTATTAAGAATATAGTACTCTTCCTACACTAAAGAGGTACATCAAACTGTTCAAAATTCGATCTGAATCACCGAATATATCTTCACCAACCCGCACTAAGTTATTGATGATAATAAGTTTCATTAAGTAAAGACAACCAAACAGATACCCCTAAAGAGGTATAGGGACACTAATTTGAACTGGATCACTGTCCAAAATTGATCTTGAACAATGATGGATTATTAATAAGTTATTTAATTTATTTCTATTTATTACAATGTATTTCAGTTTCTCCAGTTCTTAGTTTGGAATATAGCCAGTTCACAACGCTGCTAATAAAAAACAGAATACGGAGATAGCACTGTGAATAAATTGCATTGGATACCAAAATCCGCTGCAGCATTAGCAATTGTGGTTAGCTCACTAATGAGCGTCACTAGCTTTGCTGCGTCCGACGAAAAAGGCTTAATTGATCCTCGTAATGACGCCTACCAACAACAGCACCCCGACCAGTACGAGTCTTGGAAAGCGACGTCAGAAAGCGAACATATTGAAGACGCGCTAGCAGAAGATCCCAACATGGTTATCATGTGGGCTGGTTATGGCTTTGCTAAAGATTACAACAAAGCTCGTGGTCACTTTTACGCATTAGACGATGTTCGTCAGACTCTGCGTACGGGTGCACCACAAGACGAAAACTCCGGTCCAATGCCAATGGCATGTTGGAGCTGTAAAAGCCCTGACGTCGGTCGTGTGATTGACGAGCGTGGTGAAGATGGCTACTTCCAAGGCAAATGGGCTCGTCTAGGTGATCAGATTGCTAACCCAATTGGTTGTGCCGACTGTCACGACACTCGTAGCGAAGCGTTCAAAAATGGTGAACCTGCGCTTGCATTAGCCAAACCATATGTTGAACGTGCATTTCAGGCCATCGATAAACCATTTGAAAAACAATCTCGCCTGGATCAGCAAGCTTCGGTATGTGGACAGTGTCACGTAGAGTACTACTTTACTGGCCCTAACAAGTCTGTGAAGTTCCCATGGGATCGCGGCACCACTGTTGGCGAAATGGAAGAGTACTACGACGCACTTGGCTTTCAAGACTGGACACACAAAGTATCTAAAGCCCCAATGCTAAAAGCGCAGCACCCTGGTTACGAAACTTGGCGTGATGGTATTCACGGTAAGAACAAAGTCGCTTGTGTCGATTGTCATATGCCTAAAGTGACCAAGGAAGACGGTACCGTCTACACAGACCACAAAGTGGGTAACCCATTTGACCGCTTCGAAGATACCTGTGCAAACTGCCACACTCAATCTAAAGATCAGCTACGTGACATCGTTTCAACTCGTAAAGCACAAGTACTAAACATGAAACTGACTGCCGAGAAACAAATTGTCGCGGCTCACTTTGAAGCAGGCGCTGCGTGGGATGCTGGTGCAACCGAAGAGGAAATGAAAGACATCCTTCAAGACATCCGTCATGCTCAGTGGCGCTGGGACTACGCTATCGCCTCTCACGGTGTTCATATGCACGCACCTGAAGTGGCACTTGAAGTACTCGGTACTGCGGTAGACCGCGCTGCGGATGCTCGTACTAAGATCGTCCGTCTCCTAGCGAAGAAAGGCATCACAGAGCCAGTTGAACTCCCTGACATTTCAACTAAAGCGGCTGCTCAAAAAGCACTTGGTATGGATATGGATAAGATGAATGCTGAGAAAGAAAACTTCCTCAAAACCGTCGTTCCAGACTGGGAAAAAGCGGCAGAAGCACGTGAATCAAAATACTAACTAAAGCATGAAAATAAAAACCGGCGAAATACGCCGGTTTTTTTTTATGCCTTTCACACGGCTCAAACACTCTCTCAATTCGGGCTATTTAGAGCATCGCTTTCGCTTGGTTCAGAGAGTGAATAATCGACACGCGATCTAAATCTGTGCTGTTAGAATCCAGCATTTTTGTCCAAATATCGATCGCTTGTTGATAACGCAAACTAATAAAATGGTCGCCCGCTATCAGAGCTAATGCTGTGAGATTGTTGGGTTCAAGGTTTAGGGCCTGAGCAAGCAAAGCATCCACTTCGTCAGTCATCACTTGTTTTTCTAAATAATAAAGCGCACTGGCTTTGGCTGCTAACTGACTCGCTGACGGTGTGTCGCTTAGCCGTATCGTGTAGTCAAAGCAGGTAAGAGCGGATAGAAACTCCTGCTTGTTCATGTAACCATGACCAAGCTGGAACCACAATTCCGCTTGGTTGGGATCTTGCTTGAGCTGCTGCTGTAACGAACTCATCCAATCAGAGGAAGTGATTTGTTCAATCGGCTCAGAGGGGGATGGTTTGTCTCCCTGCCACCACAAAGACAAAGGTATTGCCAGCATTAAACTCGCAATCAAGGTTCGTTTCATTGGCATACCCAAGCTTTTGATCATCATTTGATAACTATAACGTGTTAGGATATCTGCATCTTTGATCTAGCTAGACCTATCAACATGAAAAACAAAGTTGTTCCCTCTCAGGAAACACAACAAGAAGCAATGAAAATTGCCAAGGCTACGCAAAAGCCCGGTCAAACCATTCGGTACTGAAAATTTTCCGTAAAGAATTAAATTAGACTATTATCCTCTCAAAATCCGATTTAAAAAGGCCAATTTAGTTCTTAACTTTACAAAAAACACAAAGCAAACTAGACTCAAATAACCTAAATAATGTACGGTTTTTTTTGTAATGGATTTTATGATCAACAAAGTAAATGTTAATGGTGTACAGCAGGTATTCTTTGTTGATGAACTAGGTCTGCCTATTACGGATAACATAACCATAAATTGGGCAAACAACTACATCTGTAAAGAAAAAGAGCACAACACTATTCGCTCACGAGAAACAGAGAGCGCGCACTTACTCTTTTCTCTTAAATACTTCATTACTAATGGAATTGATGTAACAAGACGCGTTGAATCTGGTAGATACATTACATTCAATGAAGTTTTAGATTTCTCTACCCACTGTTTCAAGAAAGCCAAAATCATTCAACAACAAACGAGCAGTAAGGTTGTTTCTTTTTCTACGAAAGACTTTATATCTCCAGCCCTAAAAAGTATGACATTTGAGGCAGAGAAAGTTGCGAATGGTACAGCAGCAGCAAGAATGCTATCAATGAAAAGCTTCATCGAATACTTGCACAAACGCATCCACACGAGTTTTACTGATACTGACACTGTGCTTAATTATAAAAATACGATGAGGAACTTAAGCTTAGAAATCAAAAAAGCTAAAACCGAAAATAAGAAAGTCATTGATATCGATAAACCTATTTTTGATGAGGAAGTTTTAGAGGCTTTATTTGATATGATTCAAGTTGGTAATCCTGAGAATCCGTTCAAATCAGGGCAAATAAGAAATCGAATCATCATTGATACTATTTTCGACACTGGCATACGTCGAGGAGCTCTTCTCCAAACTAAAATCACTGATTTGCGTGATGAAAATATTGAACGAATCGTTATCGAAAATCGCGTTAATAGAGATGACATAAGACAGCACCGCCCTACACAAAAAAGTCAGTCTGGTCAGGTAGCAATCGAACCCGAAATTATGCTCAACATCAAAAAATACATCGAAGAAGAGAGGGTTAAATACCCAATGTCAGAGAACCATGATTTTATTTTAATTTCTGAATGGGGAACCACGGCTGGTCAGCCACTTTCGATAACTGGGTTTAATTACATATTTGAAGTACTTTCAAAAGCCATTTCTAAAAAATTAGGCCGAAAGGTGACGATTGGACCACATCAAATCCGACACCACTGGAACCAAAAGTTCAGTGAGGATACTGAGGCTGCAGGGTTATCGAATACTGAAACCGATAGACTACGCAAAGATCAGATGACTTGGAGTGCGAAGTCAGAAATGGCTGAAGTTTATAATGTTAGGCATTCACTCAAGAAAGTGAGAGATATCAAGCAGCGCTACCAAAACAAAATGTATTTTGGAGATTAAGTCGTTATGCCATTGAAGCAAGTAATAAAACTAAGGGAAGAGCTTTATCTTCCGCGTACAGCTAAAAACAAAGCGTTTGAGTTTATCCCTGCTGCACTTGAATGGCAACTCGATATCAAATGGAAAGAAAATTTGTCCTTTATTCATGATGCTCCAATCTCACTAGAACAAAAAGAAGACATGATTTCGTTTCTGGCTTTTCGAGCAATTCATTTTGTCAGAGGTTCTTTTATAAAAAACATTCAAGTACTAAAACTAATTCTAAATAATACAATTGATTCATACACCCCTAAAGATTTCGAAGAGGCTTTTGATAAGTATGCTCCAGATAGCTACAAAAGCGGATTCAAAACAGCAATAAGAAAGTACATAAATCAAAGTGGGGAGTTTCAAAGTCAAGCACTCAATGTATTTTATCTCAACCAATGCGAAAGCTATAAACCAGCCTCGGTTTCACGAAAGCATCTAGATCCAGAGGTAGGAGCACATACCTCAACGGAATTTGACTCAATAATGGAGGGAATGCGGCTCCTGACTCAAAAAATGAATCAGGTATTAAATAAAGAGCGTCCTTTCTATGCAGAGCATGGAGATAGTTACGTTGCCTTTTTACAAGGCGGCATGCTCTGGGTTCTGATGATATCGATATTAAGAAGACCTATACAGCTACGCCAGATTAAAATGGGTGATTTCAGAACGGTCAATGGCGATTTTGATGCAGAATTCAACAATGCGGATATTCTCATGGACTACGATGAGCTAAAGCTGCAAACCTACCGAGCAAAAAATAGTTTACCTCCACGTACAGATTTAGATTTGGATTTACACTTGCTTAATCGCAAGCATAGTCAGCTTATCATGAAGTTCAGCATCAAGCTGTTTCAAGAGCAACTGTACAGACTGAACGAAAAAGGAATTACACTGACCGAATTAGAAAAGAAAGAACTGTTCAAACGATACCCGCTATTTCCATCATACAATGATCTTTTATGCTCAACGCAATTTGATTCCAAAGAAGATATTTTTAGCTATTTATCATCTGACACACTTGCGGGACATATAACAAAAGAGTCATTGGAATATGCAGCAACTACTGTTGCTAACGACATTTTAAGACCTGCGTATTTCTCTGAGCGAGTTCCTAATCCTAAAAAAAATGTTACAGGTAACAACCGTATCCGCCATACGGTACTGACTTCAATGGCGCGAGAAGGTGTCGATGCTCACACATTAGCTGCAATTACTGGTGTTAGTGTCAGTACCGTTAGATTTTACGTTGATATGACGCCAGATGAGCGGCTTTGGATTGATGAAACATTAGGAAAAAACGCAGCGTTAGCTGATTTTGGTAAAGTACGTATTCAAGACCAAATGAACAATGACGATGACGTGGCATTTAATGAATATGGGGAAGCTTTTGGGGCTCATGAAGAGAGTACAAGGTGCTCTGGCTGTAGAGAAGTGCTTCCTGTGCCTTTAAGTTGCTATGGTTGTGATAATTTTAATGCATTTAGCAATGCAGATCACCAATCAGAACTAAATAGAGCCACTAAGAAATATGAATATAACATAAAAAATGGTCAGTCGGAACAGTCCTTAAAGCGTCTTAAGAAAGCTATTGACTACATTGCTATTACGATTAAAAAGTGCCAACAATACAAGCAAGTAGAGTTAGGAAAGCATGATTAATCGATACCTTAACAAGCTCATTAAAGACTTTAAGAATGCTAAATGGGATTCTCGAATAAAGAATCTTGATGGCAGTCCTTTCCCTAAAGTTTTGAGTAATAAATTGGAGATAAAACCCACTAATGACAAATCTAACGTTTTAATATTTCACAATACACACAATACTGACCAGAAAGTATACCCAAAAACCAAGTTAAAGCGATCATGGTTAATACCTAATGAAACCAAAATGGCTTTGGCACTATTCCTAAACCATAAGTTGCAGTCGTGCAATATTGATACTGTTGTAAGTGCATCTCGGAGAGTAATGGGTTCCCTTACACTTTTGAACCTTCAACCACATGAGTTAACTCAAAATAATTACTCTCGAATCATAGAGAATAGTTCCTCTAAAACTAATCTCGCACGTTTTAATGCGTTTATTAACTGGTGCGTAAAAAATGAGTATTGTGAGCTAATTAGACCACAAGCAATCTCGGATGGTGGAATATATGATGGACATAAACGTCGATTAAAAAAATTACCCGATGTATCAAGCGTGCTCGCTCTGGGCGATATTTTTTGTCAAACCATCCCTACGGATCGAACATTATGGGATACCTCACCTAATACAAGTCAAGCGAATGCACTAATGTCGATTTATTCAGCTCTCTGCCTAGCTTCTCCAAACCGAATGTGTGCTGAGGTTATTACACTTCAAAAGCAAGAGCTTCTAAAGTTCCAAACTAAAGATAAGGAAGGCAACGATGTAACCCTGCACTCCCTAATGTGGCAAGGGAGTAAAAATTACAAGGATAACGAGAACCATGTGGGCTCATGGATTGCTGAACAACTTGAACGTGGAATAGAATATTTCGATTTAGTTACAGCACCTTATCGCATTTTAGCCGCTTTTTGGACAAATCAAAAAAGCACCATTAAGGAACTATTCCCTGTCATAAATGATTCTTTAACCGAGCGTTTAGATACAGCCAAACTAACATTGTCTGACACACCAAACTTTATACAACTTGGATACTTATTAGGCTTCTACCAAGGCGATACTTTTAAACTAAACATCGATGGACCCAATAAAAATAAATCCACGGTACACGTCTCAGAGTTTAGTGGCGATTTTAAGGTATTCTTCGGCCGAACCTCTGGGTTAGGTAAATTGCTCGGTTACAAACAGTTATCCTCAAACTCAAGCCTAATTACACAAACGAAGTTAAAATTCAGGAACTTCACAACAATTAATGAGCTTCAACAGTACATATACCAAATTATGACTCGTGACTGGCCAAGCTTTCCAGATTTATCCATGGGTGAAAGTCAAAACAAAACATTAATTTTAAATGCCATGTGGTGCTTAACAGGCTACTCGATAAATGGTGATGGTGGTTATTATCAACTAATCAAAGCAGATACAATCGTAGGATTAGTTCGCAAAAAATTAACTCAGGGTAATTTATTCAAAGACTTTAACTTCTCTGTACGCTTAAAAGTTACACCTCACAATTTACGACACTTCATCAATCATAATGGGTATATCAATGGGGTTCCTGACTACATTCTCAACATGTGGTCTGGGCGTCAAGACTCCGAGCATTTAATTCACTATATCCATGAAAGCGAAGAGGATAAATTGGCTCGTATCCCAATGGTGACTGAGCAAATTAAAGTGGAAAACATCACTGTAACTTCAGAGCAAGAGTACGCCAAGCAACGAAGGCTAGTAGACGGCGCTACTAGTAGAACCTCTGTAGGCTTCTGTAGCAAAGATTTACGCTACTCGCCATGCACTTACCTTTCTGAATTTGAAACGCAATGCACCTTCTGTGAGAATTCTTGTCATGTTGCTCATGATGAAGCAGGCATAAGGGTATTAGAAGATGATTACGAGATTCAATGTGGACGTTTGATTTCTCATCTATCGTCGCCCAAGAAAAACAATAAGAATCAAAAGCAATGGTTCAAAATGCATAAGGCAAATACTTACTTGTTACATCAACTAATAGACACTCTGAAAGATAAGTCTATTCGCCCTGGTTCAGTAGTGCGAGTTATCACCGATGTGCAGCAAATACGCATTGCAGACTTAACCACAAAATCCATATCAAACAGAAAACTACAACTTGATATTATGGATGAAGAAATTCAAGAAGGTTTAAGCCTCCTTGAATACAAGAAAGAAAAAACACAAAGAGACAAAGAAACGGATGCATTCTTAGATAAACTGTGGGGAGATCTATAATGGCAAAACCAAGTTTGAGCATGAGTGATGTTCGAAAAGTAGAAAAGACATTAATCACATGGCAAGGCAAATTAGGTTGGGAGACTTTGGTTAAGCACCTTAAAGAAAGCCACGGCATCACGACCACTCGCCAAACTTTATGTACGTATAAGTCTATTGCAGGTGGGTTCGCCGACGCAAAAGATCGCCTTAGAGGGATACCTAAAGCGGTTAAAAAGAGTCCAAACGTAACTCTCAAACAAGCAGAATTAATTCAGACAATTGATGAACTGAGACTCGATAATGGGAACCTAGAAAAGCAAAATGCGCTACTCAAAGGTATGCTAAATGCAATCAATTGCGAGTCAGAAACAAACCCAGTGTTAAAAGAGGTACTTAGAACTGTAAGATCTAAGTATTTGAGTAGTAAAAAGCAATAAATCCAACCCAGGACAAAGCTAATAGCACCCAAGGTAGAACGGAAGTTTTTGTTTCAGTAACTTGTAACTCAACACTATCCATTTTATCTTTCGCTCTGGCTTTACTGTGAGCCTCTTGCTTTTTCGCTTTATCCGCAGCCCTTGCTTTAACTTTTTGCTGCTTCTTGTAGAGGGTAATCCCTTTTTCAATCCCTTGGGCAATAAGCTGCGTTTCAGCCTTTTTTTGACCAGGGCGCTGAGTTGCTTTCGCTATCTGAATTGCTTCTTCAACTGTTTTTTCTGAAGGTTTAATGTCTGATTTATTTCGCATGAATAACTTCCTTTTGTCCACCACATCGTAACCCAATATGATACAAGACCATAGTGTTCAAAAAGATACAGATATCGTAGAACAATATAGTTATGGCAAACTTGCTTAGACTTGCGCAATCTTGTTCAATCTAAACGACCCGTAAAAACTTACTCACATTTAAGCAACGGCTTCATATTCAACTTAGTGATAGGATCACAAGCCTATGGCCCTATAGCTGATTGCATAGCCTTCTAACCTCACCTTTGCTTGCTCTCCCTTAGTGCAGATCAATATCTAGCAAGGTTTTGGACAAAACCTTCTTAGAGTTTTTACGTAAATTAACGAATCATGGATTACGTCTGAATCGTAAAATAACCCCTAGTATGTTACATTGGGAAGAGTTCTTTTAATAATAACGCTAACCCTTTTCCTTGATTGTCCGTACTCGTCAAACGATCAGCGGAGTTTTGTACTTTCTCGCTAGCATTTAGCATCGCGACACCACAACCCGCCATAGAAAGCATTGAAACATCGTTGAAATTGTCCCCGATCGCAACAGTTCCATTCATATCAAGCGACATATTTGATGCATAGTCCAGTAGCGCTCGGCCTTTACTGTGTCCTTTAATGGCTAAATCAATTCGGTTGTTTCCTGAAATAGAACCAGAAAAATGAGTGGTGACCAGCTCTTCTTGCAAAAACTGGTTGAAGTTATTCGTGCTGCCTTGAACCACAAACTTCCAAATACATTCCGCTCTTTGCTGTTCTTGAACTAGGTTTTCCACAAAGTAAATATTAGGTCGTTTATCGATGGGATAACTATCAGCCCATTGTTTTAGAGGTAAGATATATGGCATAGGGTCTTGGTCCCAAACCGCCATACCCGAATCAGTGTACATCACTATTTTTAAGTCATAGTCAAAAGTGAGTTGCAGGAACGCATTAGCCAAAGTTGGGGGAATTGGTGTCCCGCTTTCAACCTGCTGATTTAAATAGTTGTATTGATAAACACCGTTGCAACAGATAATCGGCAAGGTAACACCCAATTGGTCATAATAAGGTTTTGCTGCTGTATGGTGGCGACCTGTAACGACCACAATATGATATTTATCTACAATTTTTTGAACATAGTCTCTCACCCAAGGGTTTAAAGTATGATCATTTCTGAGTGCCGTACCATCAAGGTCTAAAGCGAGCAATTGGTAATTCATGCGATATGCCGAGTTTATTATGTGGAAAAGCAAGAAATTTTCTTGCGCGACTAAGTGATTTGCTTTCTATAAAGCTTAGGGCTAACACCAGACTTGCGTTTAAAGACTCGTGAAAAATAGAGGGGATCGGTATAGCCGACAACCCTGCCTATCCTGTTAACCGAATAGTTGGTGGTCACCAAGAGTTGCTTAGCTCGGCTGACTCGTTGATCGTCTCGCCATTGAGTAATCGTCATACCAACTTCATCACGAAATAGGTGACCTAAACGTGAAGCGGATAAACAAGTGAAATCCGCAATGTCTTCTAGAGAGAAACTTTGACTTAAATTTTGTGTCATATAGTTCATCGCCTCAATCACACGTGGGTCGAGAGGTTTATTGACGACATCTGGCTGGATACTTTTACAGCGAATAATCAGTTGTTCAAGAAGGTTGATCGCTAAATCATCGCGATAAGGCATATCGGATTTAGAAATATATTCTATATCGATAAATAGCTTCTCTAGCATTGAAACCGTGCTGCTTTCTATTCCCTTGGTTAGATATACCCCTTTATGCTGTTCGTGCCAGCAAAGCCACTCGTTCCAAAATGCACGTGGACGAAAATAAATCCATCGGTGGAACCAAGAGGCATTGTCTTCTTTGCGATGATAAAAGTGAGTCGTACTCGGTGGAAAGAGCAGTAAGTCACCCGCTTTTACATCGAAAGCCTCATCACCATGGAAAATAGTACCCTCTCCTTGGCTGGTGAGGTTAATAATGAAACCTTTCATACCATTTGGTCGATCAATGACAAAATCTAGCTCATCTCCTTCAATAATAGGAGTGAGGCCAGCCACAAGGTGAGCGTCAAAGTTATACCCGGGCTTTAATGGATCATTGTTTTGCATGCGTTATCTACATTGAGGTTTATGTCAGTTTATTCTGGCTACAATAAAGTGTCACCGTGATTCCTCACAGTTTATCCAGAATAATCCACTGTTTAGCAGAAAACGCTTCTCTGAAAAAATCGGTCTTCTCCGTTTTGGATAGAAAGTCACTCGGCAGACCGTCTCTTCTATGTTGCCAAGGGAAGTGAGGTTTAGGGGTTGCTTCCTTATCAATAGGGCGCGGTAGATGTTGGATTTCGTGGCGGATATCTAAACGTGTAGGTACGCTATTGCGCGCTAGGTATTCAATCACCAGTGCATCGCCCGAAAAATGGTAATTCATGTTAATCGACAACGTTTCTGAATGTTGCACCTGACACCACTGCTCTAGCCGATCCGTTTTGTGACGAAACTTCCAGTTAGCTTCCGATACAGAAATCAGGTTTCCGTTATTCATAACCTCAATAACACCAACATAATGAGTTTCACCATCGTATTGAAGTTCAAAACTCGTGGGGTGCGCACTGGCGAGCTTAAGTACCCAGCATGATTTATCCAATTGATAAATTGGAGTAGTAACTACATCTGTATCATTCACAAGTAGGCTCCAAAGTGCTCCCCTCAGGGAGCACGTTCATTGGGTACATTAACAACGGTAGTAAACCCCGTTGTTACGAAGGTCTTGTTTAAATTGACGTAGGTTGGTGTTGTTATCAATAACAACCATTTCAATACCCAGGATCTCTGCGTAGTCAGCAAGCATTGGCAATGTTACCGCTTGGCTATATACCGAGTGGTGTGCTGCGCCAGCATGAATCCAAGCTGCCGCCGCGATATTTAGATTCGGTTGTGGTTCCCACAGAGCATGTGCGACTGGTAGGTGCGGCAGTGATTGTGGTGGCGTTACTGTATCTAATAAGTTCACCACCATTCTGAAGCGGTCACCAAGGTCAATGATGGAGACATTGAGTGCTTCGCCAGACGCGCCGCTAAAAATCAATCGTGGAATATCACAACGGCAACCGATAGTATGACGGTGGATTTCCAGTTTTGGTTTTGCAGCAGCAATCGACGGACAAACCTCTAACATGTGCGCGCCAAGTACCTGGCCTTTACCTCCAAAGTTATAGGTGTAGTCTTCCATGAAAGACGTACCGCCTTCTTTACCTTGCGCCATGACCTTCATAATATGAGTCATCGCTGCGGTTTTCCAGTCGCCTTCGCCACCATAACCAAAGCCTTTGCTCATCAAGCGCTGTGTTGCTAAGCCCGGAAGATTTGTGATGCCAGTTAGGTTTTCAAATGTGTTTGTGAAAGCAGTTGCTCCGACTGACGTCAAGAACGACTCCATACCGAGTTCTAAGCGCGCCTCTTGCACCATTAGTTTTTTCAGCTCAGCATCGCTGAATAGCTCTGGAGACATTTCGTATGTTGAGGCGTATTCATCCAACAGGCTGTTTACGTCAGCTTCAGAAACTGAATTCACCACATCGCTCAACTCGCCGAGTCCGTAGGCATTGACTTCGTAACCAAACTGAATCTGCGCAGAAACTTTGTTGCCTTCTGTGACCGCTACTTGACGCATGTTGTCACCAAAGCGTGCGACCTTCAGTTGTTGACCCGCGTTCACACCGATTGCAGCACGGCACCAATCATCAACGTCTTTATGCACTTGCTCGTCTTGCCAGTGACCTACGACGACTTTACGTTCAATGTTAAGACGCGTGCCGATGAAACCAAACTCACGACAACCGTGCGCACTTTGGTTTAGGTTCATGAAATTCATATCGATTTCATCCCACGGCAGTGCTGCGTTGAATTGGGTGTGAAGGTGTAAAAATGGTTTGTTGAGCTGTGTTAGGCCAGCAATCCACATTTTTGCTGGAGAGAACGTATGCATCCACAACATCAAACCGACACAGTCAGGGTCGTTATTGGCTGCACGGCATACCGCTAGGATTTCGTCAGGTGTTTTTACCGTCCCTTTATTTGCGATAGAAACCGAGATGCTTTCAGCCGCATTAAGTCCAGCAACAATTTCTTCGCTGTTGTTGGCAACACTTTCTAGTACTTTGGGGCCGTAAAGGTGCTGAGAGCCTGTTACAAACCATACTTGTTTTTCATTGAAAGCTTTCATCTTGTGTCCTTATTTTTTGGTTTGACCGTAGTAGGCGTTGGCGCCGTGCTTACGTAAATAGTGTTTATCGAGAAGAGCTGGATTTATTGTGCTGACGTTAGCGTTGATTTGCAGGGTTTGCAGTGCCATACCTGCAACAACCTCAACCACAACTGCGTTGTGAACCGCCTGATGGGGATCTTTGCCCCAAGTGAACGGCGCATGCTCTTTAACAAGAATCCCAGGTGACGCCATGACATCAGAATCACCGATGGTTTCGACAATGACCTTGCCAGTATTGAGCTCATAATCCGTCGCAATCTCTTCATCACTTAATGCGCGTGCACATGCAATTGGTCCGTAGAAATAATCTGCATGCGTTGTACCTAGAGCTGGAATAGCTTTACCTGCCTGAGCCCACGCTGTTGCTTGTGGTGAATGGGTATGGACGATGCCACCGATTTCTGGGTACTGACGATAAAGCTCCAGATGTGTAGTGGTATCGGACGATGGATTAAGATCGCCTTCGACAATTTGCCCTTGCAAGTCAACAACCACCATATTTTCTGCACAGAGATCGCTGTATTCCACCCCGCTTGGTTTGATGACTACGAGCCCAGATTCGCGATCAATCCCTGAGACATTCCCCCAAGTGAAGGTCACGAGGTTATGGCGTTCCAAATCGAGATTGGCTTGCCATACTTGATGACGAAGTGCTTTGAGCCTGTCAGATAGTGACGACACTTCATTCAAAATGCTTTGTTCAGGCATCTTTTCGCTCCTGCTTTTGATGGAATTCCGCAATTTGCTCCATATGTTGACCAAATTGGCGATAAGTATCGTAGCGCTGCGCGCGCAGTTCTTGAACGCCTGGATTTGGTTGGTATGTTTGACGGACAGGGCTTGCCATGACGGCTTGCGCTGCATTGGTATCTTGGTAAACACCAGCGGCAACCGCGGCAAATATCGCTGCACCGAGAGCACAACACTGATCAGATTCGACAACGATGATCTCGCGACCAATCACATCAGCACACATTTGCATTACGTAAGGTGATTTTTGGGCGATGCCGCCAATAGCAATGACGCGCTCTACGTTGACATCTTGATCGATGAAACAATCAACGATAGCTTTAGCGCCGTGTGCGGTAGATTCAACTAAGGCTGAGAAAATCGCGGGTGAAGCACTGCCAAGGTTTAAGTCGCAAATTGCACCTTTTAGGCGTTGATTGGCGTAAGGCGTTCTTCGTCCATTGAGCCAGTCCATGGCCACTGGTGTGTATTGATCGATCCCTTGCTGTGCAGCGGCATCTGACAACATTGGCAGTAGCTCAGAAGCAATTTCGTCTGCTGTTTTAGCGAAGTCTGGATGTTTCTCCGCATAAGCTTGCAATGGCCACATCAGGACATTTTTGAACCACGCATACATGTCACCAAAAGCAGATTGACCAGCTTCTAGAGCGAGCAGGTTAGGCATTGCACTGCCTTCTACTTGGCCGCAGATGCCGTGAATTGTGCGGTCGCCCACTTGGTCAGCGTCAACCATGAGAATGTCACAGGTTGAAGTGCCGATAACTTTCACTAAATCATTGGCACCTGCACCCGCACCAACGGCGCCCATGTGACAGTCAAATTCACCAATCGCAATGGCGATACCTTCTGGCAGCCCTAATTTTTCTGCCCAGCCTTGAGACAGGTAACCAGCAGCTTGATCCGAAGTAAACACTTCGGTAAACATGCGTTCACGCATGCCATCCAAAGTTGGTGAAATTGCACTTAAAAACTCTTGGTCTGGCAAACCACTCCAGCTGTCGTGCCACATTGCCTTGTGTCCTGCCGCACAAATGCCGCGCCGCAGTTTTTCTGGATGCTGAGTTTCTGCCAAAGTTGCTGGAATCCAGTCACAGAGTTCAACCCAACTATAAGCTCGTTCGGCGACTTTATCGTCCTGTTCGCTTACCCATGCAGCTTTTGCCCAGAACCACTCAGATGAATAAATTCCACCGATGTAGCGTGTGTAATCGGTAAACTGGCCTGAATGTGCAAGCTCGTTAATCAGATCCGCTTTGGTCACTGATGTGTGGTCTTTCCACAGCACAAACATCGCATTTGGATTGTTTTCGAATTCGGGTAATAGCGCGAGAATGGTACCGTTCTCATCAACTGGAGCTGGTGTTGACCCAGTTGTGTCAACGCCGATACCAACAACTGAAGCCGCAATTGATGCTGGAACCGTGGTTAGCACTTCTTGAATTGCGCTAGTCATTGCATCTAAATAATCTTGCGGGTGATGTCGGAACTGCGATTGAGCTGGCTGGCAGTAAAGCCCTTTCATCCATCTGGGGTAGTAAACGACAGAAGAGGAAACTTCTTGGCCTGTTACTGCATTTACGATAAGAGCACGTACGGAATCCGATCCGAAATCCAAACCAATTACATGCTGCTGTGTGTTCAATGTATCCATGACAACTCCAACGTTTGGTCAGCAAATTAAATCTACATAAAGTTATAGCTAGAGCTTGCCATTTATCCCATAAAGAACACCGCTATATTAATGGACAAAAACGTCGAGCGTGATGTTTTGTGGTACTTGCATCAAATTATTGAAGGTGTTTACTTTTTGCTCAAAAAAGATAAATTTTAACGTTTGCCACGCTCTAATCGTGATTTATTCTCATAATGGAGAATAATTGGGAACTGTGTCATATCCTCTGTGGCTATATGAATGGACAAAATTGCTACATTTTTTTGCTGTGATTCTCGTCACTAATAATCTTGTCTGAATGCTCAAATATGTATAGCGAACACTCACCTCTACCAGTGGATGGATAACAATGAAACTAAAAAAACTACTCACAATTGCAGCTCTATCTGGCATGACAATGCTCAGCGCGTCTGCTAACGCATTTTTCGGCTCAGATGATGGAATGAGACTTGGCTACCTAGTTAAACAACCTGAAGAACCTTGGTTCCAAACCGAATGGTCGTTTGCAGAAAAAGCCGGTAAGGATCTCGGCTTTGAAGTGGTTAAGATGGCAGTGCCTGATGGCGAAAAAACCCTAAACGCTATAGATACGCTAGCAGCGCAAGGGGCGAAAGGTTTCGTGATCTGTACTCCAGATCCGAAATTAGGTCCTGCGATTATGGCAAAAGCAAAAAGCTATGATCTGAAAGTGGTTACCGTGGATGACCAATTCCTTAACGCGAAAGGCGAGCCGATGACAAATGTCCCTCTTGTCATGATGGCGGCTACCGCAATCGGCGAACGCCAAGGTAACGAACTATACAAAGAGATGCAGAAACGTAACTGGGATGCTTCTACAACAGGTGTCATGGCAATTACAGCCGATGAGCTTGATACAGCACGTCGCCGTGTAGATGGTTCTATTTCTGCCCTAAAAGCTGCTGGTTTCCCTGAAGGGCAAATCTATCGTGTACCAACCAAAACCAATGACATTCCTGGTGCATTGGATGCAGCAAACTCACTGCTGGTTCAATACCCAGATGTCAAGCAATGGCTTGTGGTTGGCATGAACGATAACACCGTGCTTGGCGGCATCCGCGCGACGGAAGGTCAAGGCTTTGGTGCTGACAATGTCATCGGTATCGGTATCAACGGCGTAGATGCAGTGAACGAACTGGCAAAATCTCAACCAACAGGTTTTTATGGTTCATTACTACCTAGCCCGGACGTTCATGGCTACAAGAGTATCGAATCGCTTTACAAGTGGGTTAAAGAAGACGTTGAGCCAGAGAAGTTTGTTGAGGTTACTGACGTTGTTCTTATTACACGTGAAAACTTCAAAGACGAACTAGCTAAAAAAGGGCTATAAGCTCAACTTGGGTGACGGCTGCTTTGGCCGTCGCCAACTGATTTAACGGAGAGAATGTCATGGCGAAGTCCCCCTCTTACCTAGAGTTTCGAAATATCTCGAAGCACTTTCCAGGTGTTAAAGCCTTGAACAACGTTAGCTTTCGCGCGGATGCGGGGAGTGTTCACGCTTTAATGGGTGAAAACGGTGCTGGTAAATCGACTCTACTCAAAACTTTAAGTGGTTTTCACCAGCCTACCGAAGGCCACATCGCTATTGATGGTAAAGAAGTCGCTCTAAACTCCACCAATGATGCTCTTGATTACGGCATCGCGATTATTTATCAAGAGCTCAACTTAGTACCTGAGCTTACGGTTGCTGAAAATATTTACCTTGGTCAATTACCGACAAAAGGAGGCCGAGTGGATACTGAAACTCTTAATAACAATGCACGTGTTCAGTTAGAGCGTTTAGGTGAAACATTTGACCCTTCTTGCCAACTAAAAGAGCTGTCCATTGGTCAATGGCAAATGGTTGAAATTGCAAAAGCGCTCAGCCGCAATGCACAAATTATTGCTTTTGATGAGCCTACAAGTAGCTTGTCACAGCGTGAAATTCAGAATCTATTCAAGGTAATACGCGAATTGCGAGACTCTGGAAAGATTATCATGTACGTGTCACACCGTATGGAAGAAATTTTCGACTTGTGTGATGCCATCACCATCTTTAAAGATGGTCAACATGTGCAGTCCTTCCACGATATGTCGGAGCTGACTCATGACCGCTTGGTTGAACTGATGGTTGGCCGTGAAATCAACGACATCTATAACTACCGTTCTCGTGAACTAGGTAAAAGTGGCCTGCGTTTGGAAAATTTCGAAGGGCCAGGTCTCACTGCACCAGTTTCTTTGGATATCAAGCAAGGCGAGATACTGGGTCTATTTGGTCTCGTCGGGGCCGGTCGAACTGAACTGACGCGTCTTATTTTTGGTGCTGATAAGAAGACAGCCGGTGACCTTTATTTACATGACGTGAAAATTGGCATTAAAACACCGCAAGATGCGATAAGAGCAGGTATTACTCTTTGTTCTGAAGACCGTAAAGCGGATGGCATCGTTCCTATTATGTCGGTGCAAGAAAACACTAATATCAGCGCTCGTCCTTGGAATTTAAAACTTAAGAGTTTGATTAACTTTGAATGGGAAAATGCAAACGCGGCTAAGCAAAAAGAAGCGCTGAATGTCAAAGCGTCTTCATTGGAGCAACCCATTGGCAAGTTATCTGGCGGTAACCAGCAAAAAGTGATTCTTGGACGTTGGTTATCAACAGCAATGAGCGTTATTTTGTTGGATGAGCCGACTCGTGGTATCGATGTGGGTGCCAAATCTGAGATTTACGAACTGATTTTTAAGCTGGCAGAAAACGGAGTAACCGTACTCGTCGTTTCCAGCGATTTACCGGAAGTGTTGGGCATCTCTGACCGTGTTCTTGTGATGAAAGAAGGTGAGGTCACCGGTGAACTACAACGCGACGAATTTGATGAACAAACAGCGCTTCGTCTGGCAATGCTAGATAAAGAAGAGTCAGCTGCCGCTTAAAACTAAGGAATATCATTATGTCTGTAACAACCTCTACAAAAGTACTAGAAGAAAAGGGCGCTAAGCGTTCATGGAATTTTGCTGGGATTTGGGACCGATTCGGTATGCTGATGGTGTTCGCGGGTCTATTTTTATTGTGTGTGTTTTTCGTACCTTACTTTGCTACTTTCATCAACATGAAAGGTCTTGGCTTAGCCATTTCAATGAGTGGGATGGTAGCGTGTGCAATGCTATTCTGTTTGGCATGTGGCGATCTTGACTTATCCGTTGCTTCCATCATAGCTTGCTCTGGTGTTGTCACTGCCGTTGCAATCAATGCCACTGGCAGTGTTGTTCTTGGTGTGGGTGCTGGACTGTTGTCTGGAGTTGCTTTTGGTTTGCTTAATGGCTTTGTGATTGCCAAACTGCAAATTAACGCCTTGATAACCACTCTGGCGACAATGCAAATTGCACGTGGTCTCGGCTACATTATCTCTGATGGTAAAGCCGTCGGTATCACAGAAGAGAGCTTTTTCACTTTAGGTAACTCTTCATTCATTGGTATTCCAACGCCAGTCTGGTTGACCATCATTACTTTTGCAGTATTTGCTTTCTTACTCAACCGCACGGTTTACGGTCGCAATACGTTGGCAGTTGGTGGCAACGAAGAGGCTGCGCGTCTAGCCGGTGTCAATGTGGTTAAAACCAAGATGATCATTTTCACAGTATCTGGCTTCATCTCTGCTCTTGCTGGTGTGATCTTAGCTGCGCGTATGACCAGCGGACAGCCAATGACATCGGTAGGTTTTGAGCTGGTGGTTATCTCTGCTTGTGTTTTGGGTGGCGTTTCACTCAAAGGTGGTATCGGTAAAGTCTCTTACGTTATTGCGGGTGTACTTATTCTGGGAACGGTAGAAAATGCGATGAACTTACTGAATATGTCACCATTTTCTCAATACGTTGTTCGCGGTATAATATTGTTAGTGGCGGTTATATTCGACCGTTACAAACAGAGCAGTCGAGCGTAGCTTTCGAAAAACTTATCAATAACTATCTCCAATGAACAACCATGACCTTTTTAAAGGTTTGTCTAGAGTCAGGCTATTGTTTTTCTATGTCTGTTAATAGCCACTATGCGCATAGTGCAGGATTAGTAAAACTTGGTCAAAGAACAGCTATCTGAAATGTTACATGCGAAAGCTTTAAGGCACTTTGAAGTTAGCAAAGTGCCGACTGTAACAAACCTGGAAAGAATGTATGGTACTCCCGTTTTTTCAAGTGAAAAATCCAAATACCAGATTTATCAACACACAATCTTCATCATCACTTAATACCGCCATAGAATATCCCTCGCAATAAGTTCAACAAGTTATAAACGATGCAAGAAGAAGCTATAGAACAAAGTGAAAATACAGCGTCTCCGGTTGAGAGCGCATTGGTGTCGTGACTACAACGTTGTAAAGATGCTCGTGATGGTCATTATAAGAGAGCAGAGAAGCTCTTCGATTTGTCGCAACTCCTTGGCTACGTGCTCATCTATTCAACTATATTTGTTACAGCTTTTTCGTTTTTCACCCACAACCCTGAACAAGTTTTGTTTTGGTGCATTACTAAACAACACATTGTCATTTTCATTGGGTGTATCGCAGCGGTAATCTCAGGAATAGTGAGCCAAGCTAGATTCGGAGAAAGGGCTGAAATGCATCGTTCATCAGGAGCTCGCTACGCTAACTTGGCTCGGGATATCGAAGAGCTACAACTCAAACAAAAGATGGGGCTACTGCAGAACAGTGAGCTGTCTACTCACATTAACTCAGTTATTAAAGAGTGGAATAACCTGTCAGAAGATTCGTTGTTGACTCCACACAACCCAACTCGAACAAACCAATATGGTCACGTTTTGGTAACGTTATTTTTCATCATAATGTTTTTCTCCGTGGCAGCCTGACACTGATTACAGTGCATTATATTTCGCCAAACTTGCACACAGAACGCAAACATCGACAGATGATATTGAAGTGATCATCAGCGATATGAACCAAGGAACATTTAGGGCCGTAGACTCAATGAATAAGAGCAAACAAAGTGCATACAGTACTATGACGCTTTCAAAAGATGCAGAACAAGCACTACTTTCTATATCAGAGTCAATGTCACTAATTAATGAGAGAAATCATTCTATTGCAACAGCATCCGAGGAGCAATCATTGGTAGCAAAAGAAGTTGATAGAAACTTAATTAGCATTCGCGATTTATCTATGCAAACAGCTGCATCTAGCAATCAAACCAACTCATCAAGTCAAGAGCTATCTAAGCTAGCTATTGCGTTAAATGCCTTGATAGCTGACTTTAAAGTATAGCGCTACAAGGCCAAGTAGAATCATACACACAATTCAAATTGTTATATCGTTGGTAAAATACGGTCTCAAACGGTGATTTTTACACAAAAAGTCTCTTCCATTCTGTGAGAGACTTTTTAAATTTAACCCTTACTCTAGTTCGGCATGTTGCGGGCTTAGTTGAAGATACTAAGGTCGACATTAAGAGGCCTTGTTGCATAATTCAGCGAGAGGCCAAACCGTCTAACGAGGCAGCTCAGAACAAAGTAAGTTTTCAACGATCTTAGCTTTAGAAAAGCGAGGAATTCCTACTAGGTCTTTAAATTAAGAATTTATTACGCAAAATTTGAGAGCTATTAAGAACAGTCAAATAATAATCAACTTTATTTGGTTAACCGTCCTCTAATCTAATCACTAGTCATGACTTTCGTTTAAACGGCAGAAAATTACATATCACTTCCCCACTAGACCTATGTCTTACTTTTGCACAATCTATGGAGCTTGTACTCTTATCGTATATACAATTGAACGATGACTCCGCTATATAGCATCCTTTTCACACCTGTTTTTAGGTCAGATTGAAAGTGATGATGACATTTTAAACGTAGCGTTTGCCCTTAATAAATCAAGCTTCAACCATATCGCTGAGACAGCACAGTTACGGATTTATCTTTTTGATGGTGCCGATAGCTATTCCAAAACGGATAGTGCCTTTTCATTAGACGACTTGATAAATCACGTTCTGCCTAATCGAATTTCATAAAATCGTGAACTTTTCTCTTTGTTGTTCTTTTCCCAGATTGAACTATGCCAGCGTTTGCAAGCTGGCTTTACTTAGTAACTTACCTGTTTCACTTATAGACTTCAACAAGACCAGCGCCATCTTTGGCTTGGCACACGTAGATGGATTCTTTTAAGCCTGTAGCCGCTTGGTATTTCGCTGCAATGGTCACTTTCACCTCATCAACCAGTGCGGGAGGAACCAGTGCCACGACGCAGCCACCAAAGCCACCGCCGGTCATGCGCACACCGCCTTGGTCACCAATCACCTCTTTGACTATCTCCACCAACGTATCGATCTCTTTTACCGTGATTTCGAAATCATCGCGCATTGAGGCATGAGACTCGGCCATCAGCTCGCCAATACGCTTCATGTCATGTGCTCGTAGCGCTTGCGCCGCTTCCACAGTACGATCGTTTTCTGTGATGACGTGACGGGCACGTTTTGCCACCATTTCATCCAACTCAGCCTCTTTCTCGTTGAACTGCTCAATCGTCACATCGCGCAGTGCTTTCACACCGAAAATACGCGCTGCTTCTTCACATTGCTGACGGCGCGAGTTGTATTCACTATCGACCAACCCCCGTTTTTTGTTCGAGTTGATGATCACGACGGCCATCTCTTCGGGCATAGAAACCGATTCCGTTTCTAGGCTACGGCAGTCCAATAGCATCGCGTGATTTTCACGCCCTTCTGCTGAAATCATTTGATCCATGATGCCACAATTACAACCGACGAATTCGTTCTCGGCTTGCTGACCGTTTAAGGCGATTTCCGCTTGGCTTATCTCAAGATTGAACAGCACTTTGAACGTCTGGCCGATCACCACTTCCAACGCCGCCGATGAGCTCAAACCCGCACCTTGAGGCACGTTACCGCTGACTGAAATATCCGCTCCCGTGAACGAGTAACCGCGAGCAAGAAGGCACTTCACCACACCGCGAATGTAGTTCGCCCACATTTTGTCTTGCTGGAAAGTAATGGCTTGCGTGATATCGAATTCGTCCACTGCATTACCGTTATCGACCGAGACCACACGCACGATATTGTCTTCGCGCTTTGCGGCTGCAACCACGGTTTGGTAGTTAATGGCACATGGCAATACAAAACCATCGTTGTAATCGGTGTGCTCACCAATCAGGTTCACACGACCAGGCGCTTGGATGATGTGGCTTGGCGCGTAACCCAGCACTTGTTCAAAAGCGGTTTTCACATTTTGGATAAGTTCAGACATAGAGACGTTCTCTTAAAACATTAATTTGATGTGGAACAGCGCGTTGAGCCTAACTTTCTATCGGTAACGTCGCGCTATCCCGTTATTCGGAATCAGTCCAATTTAAAGACTTAGCATTCTTTGTAGTGGACATCACTCACATCACGCAGACGCTGCGCCGCTTGCTCTGCGGTGAGATCGCGTTGGTTTTCTGCCAGCATCTCGTAGCCCACCATGAACTTGCGAATTGTCGCACTGCGCAGCAGTGGCGGATAGAAAAGTGCATGCAGCTGCCAGTGGTCGATGTCGGTGCCTTGGTCAAAAAACGGCGCGTAGTGCCAGCCCATTGAGTATGGGAATGAGCACTGGAATAAGTTGTCGTAACGGCTGGTCAGGTTCTTAATCGCTAGCGCTAAATCGTCTCGTTGCGCATCGCTGAGTTCGCTCATACGGCGAACGTGCGTTTTCGGCAGCAACATGGTTTCAAATGGCCACGCCGCCCAGTAAGGCACAACAGCCAACCAGTGTTCGGTTTCGACCACGATGCGTGAACCATCTTTTAGTTCCGCTTGCACGTAATCCACCAGCAAGTTGTTACCATGTTCTTGGTAGTACGCTTTTAGGTTGTGCTCTTTACGCTCAATTTCATTTGGTAAGAAGCTGTTCGCCCAGATTTGACCGTGCGGGTGCGGCTGAGAACAGCCCATGGTTTCGCCTTTGTTCTCGAACGCTTGAACCCAAACGTATTCCTTGCCGAGCTCTTCAATTTGTTCGTTCCAGGTCTCAATCACGCCGCGGATTTTTTCCACTGGCAGCTCAGGTAAGGTTTTGCTGTGATCTGGCGAGAAGCAAATCACTCGGCTCAAACCACGCACACCTTGGGTTTTGAATAGCGGATTATCTGACTCTGGCGCATCCGGTGAGTCCACCATCAAAGCAGCAAAATCATTCTTAAACACGTAGGTGCCTTGGTAATCTGGATTGACATCGCCAGAGATACGTTCGTTGGTTGGACAAAGGAAACACTTCTCATCATAACTTGGCAGTTCATCAATGGCTGGCTTCTCATCTGCGCCGCTCCAAGGACGTTTTGCACGATGAGGGGAAACCAAAACCCACTGCCCCGTGAGTGGATTAAAACGACGGTGTGGGTGATCTACAGGGTTAAACTCAACATTCGACATATGACTTACTCAACTCTTCAAAATTCTTCAAACTCAGCTTCCCAAAACCGTGAGAAGCGCGGATGACAACGCGGCGATTTCAATTACTCCGGGGAATAGCCATTGGGGTTGTTTGACTGCCAGTTCCACGTATCAGCGGTCATTTCAGCCACCGTGCGTGTTGCCTTCCAGCCAAGTTCACGCTCGGCTTTTTCTGTGCTCGCCCAGCATTCGGCAATGTCACCAGGGCGACGCGGGCACAGCTCGTAAGGGACTGGCTTACCGCAAGCGGCCGCGAACGCATCAACCATTTCAAGTACGCTCGAACCTTTACCTGTGCCTAAGTTGTAAATGTGCAAACCCGATGTTTCCCCCACCGATTTCAATGCGGCGATGTGGCCATCGGCCAGATCCATCACATGGATGTAATCGCGTACGCCAGTGCCGTCAGGGGTTGGATAGTCGTTGCCAAATACCGAGAGTTTTTCACGGCGACCCACGGCCACTTGAGCGATAAACGGCATCAGGTTATTGGGAATGCCTTGTGGATCTTCCCCCATGCTGCCTGAAGGGTGCGCACCAACCGGGTTGAAGTAACGCAATAAGGTGATGCTCCAGTCATTTTCCGCGTGGAACAGATCGCTTAAACACTGCTCCACCATGTATTTGCTGCGACCGTATGGGTTGGTGGTTGCGCCGGTTGGTGAATCTTCGGTAATCGGCACAACTTGTGGGTCACCGTAAACCGTTGCCGATGAACTGAAGACAATGCTTTTCACGCCGGCTTTGCGCATGCTGCGCGCCAGTACCAACGAGCCATTGACGTTGTTGTCGTAATACTCGAGTGGTTTTTCCACCGATTCGCCAACCGCTTTGAGGCCAGCAAAGTGGATCACTGCTTGAATATCATGCTTGGTGAACACGGAGTCCAAAAAGGTTTCGTCACGAATATCACCTTGGTAGAAGGTTGGTTGCTTACCCGTGAGCGCTTCAATGCGGGTTAAGACGTCTACCTTCGCGTTGCATAAGTTGTCGACGATGACCGGTTCCATACCGGCTGCCATCATCTGCACACATGTATGGCTACCGATGTAACCCATACCGCCTGTAATAAGAACTACCACTGCTGGATCTCCTAAACTGAGTTTAAATTATTGGGTTGCTTACTTAAACTTTGAAAATTGACACATCTTTTGTTAAAGCCATTGAGACTTGGCTAATATCTCCATGAACACGCGCAATCGAACTTGCGCTATCAGTAATATCTTCACTGAGATCATTAGTTAATTGTATTTCAGCATCCAACTTGTCCATTTTCGAAGATTGGTCGATAGCGGCTATAGAAACACTTGAACTGATCATGCTGATTTGATCTACAGCTTTTTCCACCATCTGAATTTGACCAATAATCTCTAAAGTACTGTTGCGATTTAACTCACTATTTTTCAAAACCTTTGACATTTGACGTACTATTTGGCTTGACGAATCAGAGAATTGGTCTAGAAATTCATTTATTTCTATAGTGCTACTTCTTGTCCTAGAAGCTAATATCCTTACCTCTTCTGCCACTACAGCAAACCCTTTTCCTGACTCACCAGCACGAGCCGCTTCAATGGATGCATTTAATGCAAGAAGATCAGTCTGATCGGCTATTTTTTGTATGGTATTCAAGATACTACTAATACCTTTAGTGACGGTATCCATAACATCTATTGAAGTAGAAATTTTCTCAGTATCCTCACTTAAAGTAATTACGATATTTTCTACAAAACTTCCTTATCTGGCCGCTTCACGCACCTGATTGCTCACCTTATCAGCAAGTTCCATTGACTGATTTATTTGTTTTTGGACATCTAAAGAGGATTGACGAATATTGTCAATAGCTTCCAAAAGTTTTTTACTTTGAGCATTATAGCTTGCAACGGTTGATACATTCCTTCCTATATGCAGGTCTAGTTCCTCTCTCGCATAATTCAACAAAAAATTAGACTTTGAAATGTTAACAAATAAAAACTGAAGATTATCAATAAAGGCATTTACTGATTTAGAAATATCCCCAATCTCATCTGTTCGATTGAGTTTTATCCTTTGCGTTAAATCTGCATCACTACCCGCTAAGTTTTCAACTAATACCTTTAACTTCGACAACGGGCTCAATTGAATATTCAGTATTAATAAACTAACAACCAACATCACAAATGCACAAAACGACATATATTTCGTAATATCTTTGTTTATACCACCTATAGTGCTATCGATATAACTGTAATCAATATAAGAACGTAAATACCATCTCGAATTAGCAACAGTGATTGTATCAGTTTTCTTTAAGTCTAAATTTTCTCTTTCTATGGAATAAATAGAGTTGTTCTGCTCATCAATCAGCTCAAAATAAACACCTGGAATACTATATCGTTTAATTAAACCTTCAATTAAACTAAGATCGATAGTAAAAAAGTCGATAACTCCGTTTTTCTTCTTAGATACAATAATTTTTGCTTGACCACTTTCAGAAAAAATTTGAGTGATTTTTATTCCATCTTCATGATCACGAGCTAAATTTATAAAATACTGAGACTGCTCCTTGCTCAAACTCCCTTTATCACTTAGTGCAGTTTTATTAATTAACTTAACAACCTGTTCATAGCCAAGTTTTTTTTGGGTGTCACGGATACCTATTATACCAAAATCTAGACTTTCTATAACTGAGATGTCTCTCTCAATTGATTGCTTAATTTCACTACTAATTAAATTTACATTACTAATCATACGACTGTCGTATGATTTATTAATGTAGTCACCAATTACAAACTTAACACTAAAAAAAGCTGCAATAATGGTTATCAACAAAGAAACAATAAACAGAGCTATAATCTTATTTTTTAGCGAAAATGGTTTCATAAAAATCCAAAATAAAAGATTATCAAACATACAACATAGTTCTAATCGGAATGTTCATTGGCATAAACAATCAGTCATAGAAAGACAGGCAAAATAAAAGCCAGGAAATAGGTCAGGAATTTGCTTCCTGACCTGTAGAAAAATTTAATTCATTGCTTTTGACTTACCACCAAGCTTCAACTTGAACACCATAGTTAATGGTGTCAGCGCTCTTCCCATTATCGAAGGAATTATCGTTTTCATTATCTTTGAAGTAACTAGCAAAGAATCGAATTTCTGGACGAGCGAAGAAGGACTCTCCCGTTGAGATAGCGTGTGAAATAGTGAATTTTGTGCCACTAAACTTATCTTCAGAGCCTGAATCCCACGTTTTTTCTTGGTCAAAGTAGCCGACCTCTAGCATAGTCTTGTTGTATGGAGACCAGTTGTAAGTTGGACGAGCTACAAAGGAGAACAACTCTTCCTTATCTAACCAGTCGCCATGGTCTTGCGCTTGACCGTATGTCAACACATGATTGATCTTGAAATTGTCAGTGACGTTTAAGTCACCAGTACTAATGAAGCGATAGCCTTCTGCTTCACTTACATCGCCACTCCAGATGTCATACCAGCCACCACCTTGTGAGATAGCGTTCTGTGCAAGTCCTTTGTCCATATATTGGAGTACAAACTTGTTATACCCCAATGCGAAACTCTGGCTAAGTTCAGCAGTTAACATTAAACCGTTATCGAAATTTTCAGCGGCGTCTTCTTGCTCATCCGTTGGATTAACCATTGCATAATCAACACCGAATTCAGTCCAAGAACCTTCCCATGGGCTAAAGCCTGCGTAACGTAAATCTAAGAAGTAAGTATTCAGATCTCCATAACTCGTTTTGTTACCAGTATCATCCCACTCGGCCAACTCATTATCAGCTCGGATAACCGCTGCTGAAATCGCGCCGGTATTTAACTTGATGTTTTCGATACCCACACCGTAGCCAGAAACATTCCAATATTTGGTATCAATAATATGAATATCATGGCGTTGATAAAAACGTTTCCCAGCCCAAATCACAGATTCTGGAGATGCTGGAATATAACCTTTAGCTTGAATATTTAACTGTTTAATCGCAAAGTTAGCACTGTCTTTTTGACTCGACTCTGTTTCGAGGTTGCCGTCTGAAGACATTTCGAACATACTTTCAAAGTACATTGAACGACCATCTGCATTAAATAACTCTTGGCCTAATCCAATTTCCGAATAAGTATCAAACTCATTACCCAAGCGACCCAATGTCGTTTTATAAAACTCATCTCCTCCTTTGGTACCGCCTCCATCAGCACTGGCTCCCAAACCAGCACGTACGTAACCGTAGAAATCGACTGCTGAAACTTGAGTGGCGAATAAAGAACCTAAAATAGCGACTGTCAATGTTGCTTTTTTCATTTTAATTTCCTTTTGTATTACTTTTGAGTTATTGGCTGGGTAAATATCGCCATATCCTTTGTTTAGGCAATACTTACCCGTAAGATGAATTTCATCTTATTTTTAAATATTGTTATTCATTGCCCGCCTAAATAATCAGGCGGGATAGCTATTTATAATTTCTGATAACGATGACTTGATAGGGTTGAAGTTTAATATTCTCCTGAATATCGTCACCTGTACTTGCATTTATCCAATTCCCGTGCGGAACTTTCAAATCTCGCGGATCATTCAAAAAGTTCATAATGAACAAATAGCGAGACTGTTCATCTTCACGAGTTGTCACTGACACCCCGTAAGGCACGTTTTCAATTGGCTTGCGGATTCCATGTAAATTAGCAAGAGAGATGTAAAATAACTCGTTAAACTCTGTCTCTGTACGTGCAGCGATGTAATAAGCACAACCTTTACCAAGCTGGTTCTTAGTAATGACCGGACAAGCATCAAATAGATCCTCACGGTAATAAGCCAGAGCGTCTGCCGTCTCTAAATGAATATGTTCCATTAAGTGCTTGGCCTTAAATTCACCACTGAAGCCAAAACCAGAGTGCGTTTCCATTTCAAACAATACGCGTTCATGGTCATAGAGTGAGTCAATCTCTTCAGTCCAAATACCCAACGTGCGGCGCAATGGGCTGCCTTCTCCACCAGGGAAACCTCCCAAGAAGCACAGGTCATTCTGATCAACGATGCCACTCCAATAAGTCGCGACTAACGTCCCACCCTGCTCCACAAATGCTTCCAGACGTTCTGCTACGCCAGGTTTTATTAAGTACAGCATAGGTGCAACAATGATCTTGTAAGGAGTAAAATCACATAGCTGCTCTATAATGTCGCAGCTAATACCTTGCTGCCAAAAACCTCGATAATGGTCACACACGGTTTGCTCGTAGTGCATGCCTTCATTGCGAGGACCTGAAGCATCATCCATTGCCCAACGGTTTTCCCAATCAAAAATGATCGCCACTTCGGCCTGCGTGTTCGTTCCCGCCACATCATTAATTTGTTTAAGATACTCACCAACGGCTGTCACTTCTCGACCAGTGCGAGTATTTGCATGACCAACGTGGTCGATCACCGCACCATGGAACTTCTCTACAGAGCCGCGGCTTTTTCGCCACTGGAAGTACTGAACAGAATCAGAGCCATGAGCGACTGCTTGCAATGAGGAAAGCAGATGGACACCGTCTTTTTTGAGCTTAGTGATTGGCTGCCAGTTAGTTTGGCTTGGGGTTGATTCCATGAGTAAAAATGGCTGGTTTTTCAGTGTGCGCATCAAATCATGGTACATCCCGGTATAGCAAGCGAGCGCAACTTCATCGCCGTCACGGTGCCAAAGCGGATAGCTGTCCCAAGAAACAACATCAATTGACTTTGCCAATTCCCAATAGTTGTAGTCGTAAAAGTACTCCATGAAGTTTGCCGTCGTAGGCAGATCAGGATTAATCGACTTGAGCGGTGCAATCTCGTGCTCACAGAAGTTCGAGACGCGGTCAGTACAGAATCGTTTCCAATCTAACTTCAGTGCGTGAACGGAGTTCTCACCAACGGGAGATGGTGATTCAATTTGTTCCCAACTGGTGTAAGTATGACTCCAGAACGCACTCCACCACAGCTTATTAAGATTGTATAGGGAGCCGTATTTGTTTTTCAGCCACAAACGAAACTCTTCTTGGCAGTAATTACAGTGACAATCGCCGCCATATTCGTTTGAAACGTGCCAGCCTATCACCGCAGGATGTTGACTGTAACGTTCAGCCAATTTAGCGTTCATGATGCTCACTTTCTCACGGTAATTCGGTGAGCTGTAACAATGGTTATGACGTTCTCCATGCAGTTGTTTAATACGTGCGCTGTTGACTCGAAGGACGTCAGGGTATCGTTCAGACAACCAGGCAGGACGCGCGCCACTCGGTGTCGCCAGGAATACAGAAATCCCATTGTCTGCCAAGTTATCCAGTACGTTATCGAGCCATTCAAACTGAAACTCACCTTCAACAGGCTCAAGAGCAGACCAACTGAAGATACCGACAGACATAACGTTACAATTCGTCTGCTTCATCAGTTCAATATCTTTCGCTAAAATATCAGGTCTGTCTAACCATTGCTCAGGGTTGTAATCTGCTCCATGGAGCAAGCCTTTTATCTTTGGAATGATGTGTTTTTTATTGTTCATTATTGACCTTTAAATACTTTCAATGACGGTAGTGCGTTACCTTCAAAATCAAACAGTGCTTGGTTCTCCCATGAATTGCCCATGTCCCATTTGTCCCCGCTATAGTCCATGCCAGCGCCTGTTGACCAGGTTGCCCCATCGATTGGTAACCATGCGGGTTCCCAGTAATAAATCCCTAAACCTAGTTCGTTAGGCAGTTCATTCAACAGCGTCATGATGTCAGCCAGGTATTGCGCCTGGCCCTCAATTGACACACTGTAGCCCTCAATCGGCCCCGCCTCGGAGTAGCTATTACCTAACGAATCACCATTCTCAGTGGTAAACGGGAAAGACGTTTCGACCAAGACAACAGGCTTGTTGTAGCGACTGATGACGTCATTCATATTGGCTTTTACTTTATCAATTGGGCCGTGCCACCACGGGTAGTAAGACATACCAATCACATCAAAATCGACACCACGCTGGGTGATTTCATCAAACCACCAACGGAAAAGACCGTTATCACCGGCTTCAGCGAGGTGCAACATGATTTGAATGTCTTTACCACTGTCGTTGTCGTGAACCGCTTGGATGCCGGTTTTTAAAAGCAGTGACAGGCGGTCGAACTCCTTACCATCTTGACCCCAACTCTTACCCTCCGGCCAAAGCATGCCACCATTCAGTTCGTTACCAACTTGAACCATGTCTGGCACGACACCCGCAGCTTGGTGTGCTTTCATCACCTCTGCTGTATAGTCGTAGACTTTCTGTGTTAGGTTCTCAAACGTAAGTTGCTCCCACTCTTTTGGCTTTTGTTGCTTTTTAGGGTCAGCCCAAAAGTCGCTGTAATGGATATCAAGCAGGAATGACATACCGTTTTCTTGTGCGCGTTTACCAAGCTCAATGGAACGCTCTAACGTGTTATTACCGCCACCAAATACATCACCAGTGGCTGACATTGGGTCTACCCACAAACGTGCGCGAATAGAATTAACTCCACTATCTTTTAATATTTTAATCAGATCTTTTTCATTGCCAACTTGGTAATATTTCCCACCCAATTTTTCTATTTCAGGCAACATGGAGATATCCATACCACGAATAAAATCAGCTCTCAGTGTTGGAGCAGTTATAACAGGAGCAGTTATAACAGTATTATCCACATCAGCATTAATATCAGAGCTGTTATTATTTGAAGTATTTACAGATTGACAGCCAGCCAAAGCCACTGCCGCACTAATAAGTGCAACCTTAAATTTTGTATTCATATTTTTCTCTCTAGTATTAGCCTTTTGTACTACCTGCTGTTAAGCCAGATACAAAGTATTTTTGTAGTGATAGATAAAGAAGCGCTACAGGTATTGAAATAAGCACAGCACCCGCTGCATATGTGGTATAACTCGCCCCCATTTTTTCTACGACCAAATTATATAAACCGATAGGTAACGTATAATTTTCAGGTGTTCTTAGAATAGTTGTAGCGAGAATAAAATCGCCTAGAGGACCCGTGAAAGAGAATAAGGCTACTACTGCAATAATTGGTTTTGAAATAGGCAGTATGATTTCCAAAAAAATACGGATATTACTCGCACCATCCATTTTTGCTGATTCATCCAGGTCTTTCGGTATCGCGTCCAAGTAACCTTTCATTAAATACGTGTTCATCGGGATCATGCCACCAACATAAACCAGTACTAATGCAAGATGGCTATTAATCAATCCCAACATCTGAGCTAAGACAAATATCGCAATTAGGGCGGAGAATTGCGGGATCATCTGCAACAGAAGGAACAGCATTAAGCCATTTTTTCTGCCCTTAAAACGAAATCGTGAGAACGCATATGACGTACATGACACGCTGATAAGTGTGAGAACCATCGTCAAAAAACTTATTTTCAGGCTGTTCCAGAACCAGGTCAGGTAAGCTACTTTGTCGTTCGCAAACAACGTTGCGTAATGACTTAACGTCGGGTTATCCGGGAAAATGGACTCACCCATGATACTGTTGCCTGGATAAAATGACGCGCCAACTGTCCACACTAGCGGGTATATTATAATCACTGAAACTAGTAGAATCAGACCGTAGCTCAATGTCAATCGGATGCGATTACTTCGTTTAATACTCATCTTGTTATCTCGCTTCTTCTTTGAATGAGTTGGTCATGCGGAATTGCCACAAGGCAATGCCCACCACAAAAATCGATAGTAATAAGGTGATTGCAGATGCGATACCGTATTGCGATGAAGACATCGTCAATTTGTAAATCCATGACACTAGAATGTCGGTACCACCAGCATTACTGCCAATCACCGCTGGGCCACCATTGTTAAAGAGATAAATAATATTGAAGTTATTGAAATTAAAAGTGTACTGAGTTATCAGAATAGGCGCGATTGAATACAGCACCAACGGTAAAGTGATCGTTCTTAACTGCTGGAATTTACTCGCACCATCCATCGTCGCAGCTTCATAAAGATCATTAGGGATCGCCTGTAGAACCCCCGTTGTCATGGCGAATACAAATGGAAAACCTAACCAAGTTTGGATCATGATTAACGCAACTTTTGTCCAGAACGGATCAGTCAACCAAGCTTTTGGCTCAATGCCAAAGAAGTCGAGAATCACGTTGTTGATGACACCAAAGCTGTCGTTAAACATCCCAGTAAAAATAAGGATGGTGACAAAGCCAGGTACCGCCCAAGGAAGAATAAAAATAGTACGGATAAGAGGCTTAAATTTAAGGTCTTTTTGGTTCACCAGAATCGCCAACAGAACCCCGACCGTGCATTGCAATGTTGATGCTACTAATGTCCAAACGATTGTCCACTGCAACACATCGATAAAGGTGTTACGCCATAAGTTAATTTGGAAAATGTTGAAAAAGTTCTTCAGCCCAACCCAGTCCACAAGTTTCGCAGGCGGTGAGTTGTAAAGGTTGTAGTTGGTAAAGCCAATAGCAAAACCAAAGATGATCGGAAACACAACAACAAAGACTAAAAGAATAAAACCCGGACTTATCATCAGATACGGGAAGCCAGCGTTGATGACATTGCGATACTGAACACGCAGTGAGTTCAGTGGACGGCCTTCATCCAGTAGTTTACCGTTTTTGTAGGCGTCATTAATGCTGAGCACATAAATCGCTAAACCAAATACCACCACTAGCGAAGCAATAATACCTTCTGCGAGTAGGAAAACTGAGTTGTCCTCTGGTAGGTTTTCGCCAAGTGTGACAAGCCCCCACATACCGTGGGAAATAAAATCACGAGTTACTGCATAAAAACTTGTTAGCAAGATGAAGAACATCATGCCTTTTACAAACTGTCGATTATAAAACTGGCCAAAGCCAGGAATTACTGAAAATAAAGAGGCAGTAAACCGTTGGGATCGATACAGCCCCGAGTTATGCTCAAAATGTTCACTCATGTCAGACATCACTTACAACTCCATTTCGGAAAACTTCTGGCGTCTGTCAGCCCCAGCCCAAGATGGTTATATAGGGCCGACAATTGCTTTCGCCAGAACAATATCTTTAAATTATTGGCCCATCATTGCGTGGTTAGCTTCTATTTGCATATTGATGCTGTCTACTGCAGAGTCGAGTGCACTTTTCGCATCTTGTTTATTCGTTGCAATCAACTGAAGTGCGCTGTTCGCAGGGCCCCACACTTCGTTCATTTCAGGAATGGAAGGCATAGACGTAGCGTGAATGGATTGCATCGCCACAGCACTTGCACCTGGGTCATTCTTGATAACAGGATCGTCTACCAATTTTGTCACTGCCGGAACCTCACCTGTGAGTTCAAATCGACGCTTAGCGTTGTCATAATTATTGACGAACGTAATAAACTCTTGTGCTAATTGTTTGTTTTTCGAGAAAGTGGAAATACTGTAACTCTTAACCCCCATAAATGACCCCATTTGCTCACCAGATGGCAATTTTGGAAGTGGGGCTACACCATAGTTGATCCCTGCTTCTTTGTAAGGCTGGAGCGCCCAAGGACCAGTTTGAACAATCGCTGCTTTGCCCGACGTGAATAGTGAATCGATAGCATTAAGCCCGTTATTACCAATGATGCCTGTAGGGAATACTTTAGAGTCATAGAACTTCTGAATGAATTTCGCGCCTTCTACTGCCCCTGGAGTATTCAATAATATTTTATTAGGATCATACGAACCGTCGTCTTTTTTAGCGAAAACATCACCACCCATACCGTTTAAAATTCCGTAGGTGTAATAAAGCTCATCCCATTTTGCTAGCAAACCGTATTTATTTTCTTCGCGAAACTTCTTAGACAGCTCAAATATTTCGTCCATCGTTTCTGGTAGCTCAGCAATAAGATCTTTGTTGTAAACCATAAATACGGTTTCAACGGATTTTGGCAAGCCGTATAGCACGCCATTGTAAGTCAATGCGTTAATAGAAGATTGACTAAATGTATCGGTAACGGCTTTATCGACCTGAATTGGAGCAAGTAAACCTTGGATAACCGCCCCACCGATCTGATCATGTGGGATCAAGACGACGTCAGGGCCAGTACCTGCTGGGCCATCCATGCGCAGAGATTCGACCTGACCGCCATATGGCATTTCAAGCACATTCACTTTCACATCATGTTTCTTTTCAAACGCTGCGACCGCCTCTTCATTACCCAAAGACTTTTGAATGTCTTCCCAGACTAATAAGGACTGCTGCGCTAACGCCATTGGCGAACAAAATAGAGCGGTAACTGCAAGAGCAGATAGTTTTTTACTAAATTTATTATTATCCATAAAGTTTCACGCCTTTTCGTTTTGGTAAAAATAAAATTTATGGTGCAAATATGCTCCTTTGTGTTATTTTTTCCATACAGGCTATTCATTGATGTGATTTAAATCACTAAGTCTAGCAGTTATTGTGATTAATCAGACAAGTGAAAATAAAATTTACTAAATAAAAATTGAATTAGATCACATACTTTATTTATTATCATTTAAGAGGAATTAAAATGTCTTCGATCCAGTTATCCAATGTCGTAAAACGTTTTGACGATACCCAAACCATTCACAACGTAAACTTGTCGATAGAAGAAGGTGAGTTTGTGGTGTTTGTTGGTCCATCTGGCTGCGGAAAATCAACGCTCTTGCGTATGATTGCAGGCCTAGAAAACATCAGTGATGGAGCAATATCTATTTCGGGAAATGTCGTTAACGACACTCCACCATCAGAACGAGGGGTTGCTATGGTATTCCAGTCTTATGCTCTATACCCGCATATGACTGTTGCAGAAAATATGGGTTACTCACTAAAAGTAAACAAAGTTCCAAAAGAAGAGCGAGATAAAAAAGTACAGCTGGTTGGTAAAGCACTACAGTTAGAACATCTACTTGATCGTAAACCAGCCCAACTGTCAGGCGGGCAACGTCAGCGCGTTGCTATCGGTCGTGCTATCGTGAGAGATCCTAAAGTGTTTTTATTCGATGAGCCTCTATCAAACCTTGATGCAGAATTACGTGTGGATATGCGTCTACATATTGCAAAGCTACATCAAGAACTTAAGTCAACCATGATCTACGTAACGCACGACCAAGTCGAAGCCATGACATTAGCAGATAAAATCGTCGTGCTTCGTGATGGTAAAGTTGAGCAAGTTGGCTCACCAATGGATCTCTACCATAACCCTGTTAACAGATTTGTTGCCGGATTTATTGGCTCGCCTAAAATGAATTTTCTTCCTTGTACCGTTGAAGCTTGGGATGAAACGAGCTTAACAGTGAGTCTAGATGTGGGTCATTCAATCACTTTACCGATAAAAACAGCTCAGGTTGAAATAGGTAAAAATCTAACGTTAGGTATTAGACCAGAACACCTCACGACAAATCCAGATATGATCACACTTGCATTCCAATGTGAAGTGGTCGAGAGACTGGGAGGCATGACTTACATCTTTGGCCAATGTGGCGGCGTGGATGACTTCAAATACCTTCATCATGGGGACACACAAGTACAGCCTGGTGAGTCAATTTCGCTATTTACATCACCTTCCCATTTACACATTTTTGAACCTGATGGAAACGTCATTAAATTTGATTCTGTACAATCAACACATTAGCGCTTTAGTGCCAAAGAGCATTCAGAATGCTCTTTGGCATGCTAGGACCGTCCGATAAAAACAATATAGGGTAATCTTTTGGCTACACTTAAAGACATTGCACAAAGAGCGAAGATTTCTACTTCCACTATTTCTCGCTTTCTTAACGAAGACCCTACTTTGTCTGTAAGTGAAGACAAAAAACGGGCCATTTTGGAGGCAGTAGAGTCTCTTGGCTATCAATCCCCTAAACGCAGTAAAAAACAGTTTGTTCATCATGAAGTAACCAAAACGAATGAGCCATTTGGCGTACGTGATGTTGTTATGTTGAACTTTTTAACGCCGACACAGGAAATAGACGACCCGTATTTCACTTCTATTCGTGCTGGCATTCAAAATCGATGCTTAGAAAAAGGAGTCGATTTAAGAACACTCCATTTAGACCAGATCGATACTAATATAAATCTAATAGAAAACGCTCCAGCCGTCATTGCAGTCGGACATTTCTCCAAACATATTGTAGATACCTTATATCAAGCTAACCACAATATCATATTTGTTGATTCTAACCCTTTAGGTAGCAAAACCGATGCAGTCTTAATTGACCGGTTGGCGTTGTCCAATGACGTTATGCAAAATGTACTAAAAAGCCGTTGTAAACGACCTGCTTTTATTGGCAATAACGAGGAGCGGTTACATACTTTTCGTAAAGTTACCAAAGAAAACGGCTTGTATCACGATGCGCTATGTAAAGTAAGTAAAGAGTATTGCATCGAGTCGGGGTATCAAGCAATGAAAGAAATGCTACAACTCGATGAGCTTCCCGACGTGGTCTACGCCGCGACAGACATGGTGGCCGTTGGTGTTTATCGAGCCATTTATGAGGCAGGGTTAACCATTCCAACCGATATACAAGTCATCGGCACCAATGATATCTCGTCAGCCCGACATATGAGTCCAAGCCTTACTACAATGCGACTGTTCCCGTTTGAAATGGGAGAAGTAGCAATAGATATGTTTATTGAAAAAATGGAAGGCAGAAAATACAAAAAAACGGTTTTATTTGGTCATGAGTTTATATGGCGAGACAGTTTTAAAATTAACTAACTGCGCGCTAATTTATGATTCTTTAACATCACGGATGATAAAATTGACTTAATAAATTTGTAGATGGATCATAATCACAATTATCTAAGTAAATTTACTTAGATAATTTACCCACAATCACAACTACATAAATCACCTTATAAAAATAATCACTAACACTTTTATACATCACCTCAACACTAAAATCCTTTGCTATATTATTTACGTTTAAAAACAATTAAAACGTGAATATATAAAAACGGTGAAACGATGAACAATACCCTAAAAACACTAGCCATCTTCGGCTCATTAGTGGCCTCAAACTATTCTCACGCTTTTATTAAAGGTGCGGATATTAGTTGGATAACTCAGATGGAAGACAGTGGCTACGAGTTCTACAACGATTGGGGCTATCGACAAGATGTCCTTTCAATATTACGAGACCATGGCATGAACGCAGTGCGTCTTCGTGTCTGGGTTAACCCCAGTGATGGTTATTACAGCTCACTGAATGATGTAATTGTCAAAGCGCAGTGGGCCAAAGACGCGAATATGGATGTGATGATTGACTTCCACTATAGCGACACTTGGGCCGATCCAGGTAACCAGTGGAAACCCGCAGCATGGCAACAACTGAGCTTCGAAGATTTAATGGGACAAGTATGGTCTTACACTAGAGACTCACTCAACACCTTAAAAGCTGCAGGTATCACACCAAAATGGATTCAAGTCGGTAATGAAACCAACAACGGAATGCTATGGAATGAAGGAATGGCTTCAAGCAACATGCGTAACTATGCATGGTTGTTTAATAGCGGACGCAACGCAGCCAAAGAAGTATTCCCAGACGCTAAGGTCATCGTCCATTTAGCCAACTGTCACGACAATGCTAATTTCCGGTGGATTCTTGATGGCTTACAATCCAACAGTGCTTGGTGGGATGTTATTGGCGCATCTTCCTATCCCAAGAATGCTACTGGCCTTACTTGGCAAGAAGCAAACAATCAATGCCTCTCTAATCTCAATGATATGGTCGAGCGCTACGGAACGGAAGTGATGATCACTGAAATTGGTGTGCCTTGGGATGAGCCTCAAGCAAAGACTATCGTTGCCGATATGATCCAAAAAGTACGTAGTGTTAATCAAGATAAAGGCATTGGGATTTTCTACTGGGAGCCACAGGCATATAGTTGGCAAGGTTATACTTTAGGTGCATGGGATCCAAATACGCGCCAGCCTACTCAAGCTCTTGACGCTTTTCTTGAATAACTCAAAGCAGAGTATTTTCCAAGCCCCTCTATGGTTAGAGGGGTACAATCAAAAAGAGCGAACGAAGCTATAGTTTGAATTAATACGTATCTATAGCCGCAATAAATACTGATATTGTCATTTCAGAAAAGGATACCTTGAATCTGTTCTTTCTCTGATTCTGAAAACTCCAAATGCCTCACAGCGGCTACATTTTCACACAGTTGGCCCGGTGAGCTTGCACCAATCAAAACAGAAGAAACGCGTTTATCACTAAGAAGCCAAGCAAGTGCCATTTGTGCAAGAGATTCTCCTCGCTCGCTCGCAATATTCGACAGGGCTTTAATATTTGGTAGATAATGTTCAACTAAGTTGGCTTCTAGATAAGAACGCTGATTATCTGCTCTAGATCCCTGCGGGATGCCGTGCAAATATTTCTCAGTTAGTAGTCCTTGCGCTAAAGGAGAAAAAGCGACCATACCTACGCCTGCGTGATTTAGTGTTTCTAGCAGGCCATCTTCTACCTGACGCTCAAACATTGAATATCTTGCTTGATGGACAAGGCACGGTGTACCCAGTTGCTCAAATAATTTCAGTGCTTGATCAGTTTGCTATGGTGAGTAATTCGAAATACCCACATACAATGCTTTCCCCTGGCGAACTAAAATATCTAGCGCAGATATCGTTTCCTCCAGAGGGGTGTCAGGATCAGGAGTGTGATGATAAAAAATATCAACATAATCAAGTTTCATGCGCTTTAGAGATTGATCAATGCTCGCCACAAGATACTTACGAGACCCACCAACACCATAAGGCCCTGGCCACATATCATATCCAGCTTTAGTGGAAATGATAAGTTCATCACGATAGCTGGCTAAATCCTGACTCAGGATCCGGCCAAGTGTTTCTTCAGCAGAACCATACGGCGGTCCGTAGTTATTCGCCAAGTCAAAATGAGTGACTCCCAAATCAAATGCCTTACGAAGAATAAAACGCGCATTTGCATACGAGTCATACTCACCAAAATTATGCCATAGCCCAAGTGACAGTGCTGGCAGAAGTAAACCACTGTTTCCGCACAGTCTATATGGCATAGACTCGTAACGCATTTCATCAACTAAATAACGAGCAATCGGAGCATGATTATTTGTGTTCATTTGATATCTCTAAATCCATATTGATGACTATTTACACACTCAACATCCCTGCCAAAGAAAAACGGTATACAGCGACATCAAGATATAACGGTGTCACCATAACGTATTTTTATTACATCCAGGTCCCAAAAACACAAAATTGTAATAACGATTATAAAATAAAGATAACTAGTAATATCATAATAAAATAGGAATTTTATTGTCAGCTTCATAAGAACAGGTTCTAATTTTGATATTCGTTTACATTTAGGTAGCACTGTTTAACCATTGAGAGAAGGTCAAGTCCCACAGAACAGTGAACTACCACCGCTCTACTAGACAAATTTATCCATAGAAGCATTACTCCAAGTTGGTCAAAGAGTGCATCATCGAAATGTAATGAATAGTTAATCTAACGCAGTTTGGGGCATTTATGAGGTAGCTTATGTCTCGCAAGTCACACCTTTAAAGGTCGAAAATGATCAAACTATATTGTAATTATTCAATTTTAATTGGAATTACTCAAACTATATTGGGCTCTGACAGCGATGTCAGTTACTGGAGCATCGTTAGTAGTATCGATGCTTTTCAAGTTGGTTGTCGCAGAAAAACGTGTTCGAATAACGAAGGTTAACTGTAGCTCCTTGCGATTTTATTATTCTCCCAAACTACTCTACGTCACGATACAGCCTAGACATAACACTCACAGTACAGATATAGAACGACGCTGTTACTCACATGACAATAGACATAGAATCGACATTTTGTTGATTCTATGTCGCTCCACTAACCTTAATTTGATAGACATAAGATCGACAATATGTCGATTCTACGTCTCAGTTCTGTTGAAAATGAAATCATATATTGGACATGCCTTCTCTCAACGTGCTACCACCAATGCTCTGCACATTAAGGCTTTATTCGATGCAGAAACTGGCGAAAATACATTAATATTTAATATAACGATAATAGATTAGGGATAAGTTTTGATGAATCAAAAGCTAGCCATCGGGCTAAAATACGCCGAAACATTGTTGTTAAAATGGGGAGCTACCCATGGACAGATACAAGTTATTCTACCAACTGAAGAGGGTAATCTTGAAATTAGAATCAGCCACATTTTAAATATCCATACCGCTTTAAGGGCAATATTTAGCAATGAAGACAATGTATATGGCTTTATGAGTCATACAAACAACAACACCTTCTTCAATGGACGAAGCCCAACTAGTATCATCGCTTCAGGACGCCTATCTGATTTGCAAGAAGTCAGAGAAAAGATTGAGAGCTTAGTTTTGAGCTGACAAAGGGTGTTCGACACCTACATTAGACAGGTTCATAAGCTCATAATGTGGCTCATCCCGTCGATTTCCCTTCCATAACACAGAAGAAACACATTCCAAATTTAGCATCGAGTTTTTCAGCTCTTCCACTACGTTTTTTTGAGATTCTACAGACGAATCACAGTCAACATTGACACTTAAATATGTATGTCGAGCCAATTCGGCTGCTTTTATGACATCTTTATAGTCAACTCCAGAGCTTCCCCCTTGAGTTAAAATTACGCTCGTGAATGATGATTTGAGTAGAATCAGAGCTAGCTGATAGTTGCAGTGACTCTCGCTCCAATCCCATATGATAGAACCTGTCAATTTATCAGGACCTTCTAACCGAGTTAATGAGTCAAAGTATGGTCCATACTCGTCCTTGCGAGTTCCAAATATTCTTACAATAAGGGGGCGTTCTCCACGCTGCATTAATTCTTTCTGTAGAACTCGCACAATATGACGCTCACCACTCCCACCTTTCGTTCGTAAAACGGCATAAACTTTAATTTCAGCACAGCACTCCTGCCAAAAACCAACATCAATGTCTTGCCGCGAAAAATCGGAAAGAATATTGATCCCACCGCCTAAATTGCGCAGTCGAGTTTTCTGATTCATAACAAACTCCTAAGGTTGCGTTGAGTCCCGTCTATCATTGAGAACAACAAATAGTCACCTAAATGTTGATGCACGACTGTGATTAGTGCTACGTAACATAGTAACCTAACAAAAAGAAAGGAAAGGAAGAACTCTATGACAACAAACAAATCAACGTTATACCCGACACTAACCCCTTTTAATTTGCCCAATGTTCCATTCAAAGTCATTGACCCAAGTGAACTACCTATCACCTATAGATTGGCTTTCGAAGAGTTTTTAGCTGGTTCAGCTGCACCACATCCTGTTTATGCCTATCAGCATGATTTTGAGCGGTTCATTTTATTGGTTGAACAAGGGCATATTAAAATAAAAGAATGCTAAGTTGTATAAAATGCAAATCGAGAAGACGACTAATGCCACTTAAAGCTTTGGGAATTGTAAAAGCTTAGCTTTACAGTCAAACCATATCAGCCTGATATATTGATGGACGAAACCGTAGTAGAGCAAGTATACGAACATATCTATTTCAGATATTCTAAGGTTGTTCGATTGGACATTAGTCGTTTTCATTGCATGGTTCACATCCGCTCTTGGGAATTGTGGGAAATTAGCGATACCTAAATATCCCTAAAAAAAAGAGCTAAAAATACTAACAAGTGCCTTGAAATGACGCCTATTTTTTGTAAAGAATTTTTACGTCGTTTTTACACAACAATGAGGCAAATCAATCAAAGCATTACATAGCGCTCTTAATTTTGTAAAGGAAACATTTTTCAAAACCTGTAAGTGACTGTATTTGAAAAAGATTACACTTAAACACTCACTCAATTGATAATTTTCCCGTATTTAAGAGTTGAAGAGCAAACTAAACTGATTGCTCAAGGGATCGAAAAAGGCATTGCGCAGTATAAAAAGCAACAAAAAGAGCGTTCTCGTCAGGCAGATAAGGCGAAGAAAAGAGTTCAGAAAGCCAAACAACCGACTCAGCAATCAGAGCCATTGCCACAAAGGGATCAAGAACCGGTTTCGGCTAAATCATCAATACTTCCGTGGTTGTTACTCATCGTAAGTTGGATAGGATTCTTTATTTATGTTACTCAGAAATAAAAAAAACCTAGCGATTAACTCGCTAGGTTGATGATCCTCGTTTAAGCACTAAAACCTAAACTGGCGGCAATATCCGATCTTCGATCGGTAACCCATTGGCTATCGAACGGTCCCCAATCCGATAGTTGATAATAACCATCGTTGTGACGCCTGCCATCTTGGACAAACATCAGCTCAATGCCAATCCCCGGTAATGCTTTAATCACGTCTTGAATGGTGCGACGCGGCCAGCCTGTTTGCTCAATCAGCTTGGGCACATTGGGGCGCTCTAAGTTTTCAACAAGCAGTGCAAGATACAAGCGCCTTGCAAAGACAGGACTCAATTCCATTGATACCTCCTATAAATTTCTAGAGTCATTATTTCTGTTTTGTCTCGGCGTGTGTTGCGTTCGATCAAAAACTCTACGATCGTCATCGTTTGAAACATCTTTTTTTAGCTCAATGAAATATATCCATCACACTTTTGTCTCGCTGTGTAGTTCCTGCTAGGATGCAGAAAACATATTATAAAAGTCACTTTCGAAGGTTCTAGTATGACAATCACCATGTATGGCATCCCTAACTGCGACACCATCAAAAAAGCAAAAAAATGGCTTGAGGCAGAGGGAGTGGAATACCATTTTCACGATTACCGCAAACAAGGTATCGACAAAGCGATGGTTGAGACATTCTGTCAGCAACTTGGCTGGGAGAACGTCGTCAATAAACGCGGCACAACCTTTCGCCAACTCTCTCAAGAGCAAAAAGACAATCTTGACCAAAACAGTGCGATAGAACTGTTGGTAGAACAACCAGCAATGATCAAGCGCCCTATTCTGGTTGCCAATGATACCTACCACCTAGGTTTTAAAGCCGACCAGTACGCCGCTATTTTTTCATAACATAAGTAAAGGATTTCAAGGATGACAGACAGCCCGACTCTGGCTCTCGCAAAAGATTTAATTAGCCGTCAATCAGTAACACCAGAAGATGCAGGCTGCCAAGATGTAATGATTAAACGTCTTGAGGCTCTTGGCTTTAATATCGAAGTGATGGTGTTTGAAGACACCACTAACTTTTGGGCTCGCCGAGGCACCGAAGCACCACTCTTTGCCTTTGCTGGTCATACAGACGTTGTTCCTGCCGGAAAGCTAGAACACTGGGATACGCCACCTTTTGAACCCACCATTAAAGGTGAGTTTTTGCATGGTCGCGGTGCTGCGGATATGAAAGGTTCGTTGGCGAGTATGATTATTGCAGTAGAACAATTCATCGCCGAGAACCCAAACCACAAAGGTTCAATTGGCTTTCTCATCACCTCAGATGAAGAAGGTCCGTTTATTAACGGCACGGTCAGAGTTGTTGAAGCTCTCATGGAACGTGGCGAAACCATCGATATGTGTATCGTGGGCGAACCCTCCAGTACTGAAGTGGTCGGCGACGTGGTCAAAAATGGTCGGCGCGGTTCTATTACTGGTGATCTCACGGTTAAAGGGATTCAAGGTCACGTTGCTTACCCACACTTGGCGCGCAACCCAGTTCATCAATCACTAATGGCTATCCACGAATTGGCGACCACTGAGTGGGACCAAGGCAATGCTTATTTCCCGCCAACCAGTTTTCAGATCCCCAACGTACACGCCGGTACAGGCGCATCGAATGTGATTCCTGGTGAATTCAACGTGCAGTTTAATTTGCGTTTCAGTACTGAACTTAGCAATGAGATTATCGTTGAGCGTGTGACTGAGACTCTGGATAAACATGATCTGGATTACCAGCTTAAATGGACGTTCAACGGCGACCCATTCCTGACTGATACTGGCGCACTGCTTGACGCCGTCGTCGATGCAGTAGACGCCGTTAATCAGACTAAACCAGCTCTATTGACAACAGGCGGTACGTCAGATGGCCGTTTTATCGCAAGAATGGGTGGTCAGGTCGTTGAGTTAGGTCCGGTAAATGCGACTATTCACAAAGTGAACGAGTGCGTCAAAATCGCTGACTTAGAAAAACTCACTGCAATGTATCAGAAAACTCTAGAGAACTTACTCGCGTGATCATGACACCTGAGCAGCTAACCGGACAAACCAGCTCCCATTTAGTCGAAACTATTGTCGGGCAAAAAGCTTTTTTGGTTCATCCACAAGTGAGTCATGATCTGTTGTCCCTCAAAACGTCGGCTGCTCAGGCTGGCTTTAATCTCAACATCGCCAGTGGATTTCGCGACTTTGAGCGTCAGAAAACCATCTGGAACAACAAGATGTCGGGAAACACCATGATTCTAGGCAGTAACAGCCAACCTTTAGAGGTGGGAGGCCTGTCTGAAGAGCAAAAGGTGATGGCCATTTTACGCTGGTCTGCCCTGCCTGGGGGCAGCCGCCACCATTGGGGAACCGACTTCGATCTTTTTGACCGAGACAGTCTGCCAGCCGATACTCAATTGCAACTGGAGCCTTGGGAATATCTTAGCGGTCATCAAGCTAAGTTCTATCTCTGGTTGAAAGAGAATCTTGCTCAGCACGGATTCTTTTTCCCCTATGCAAAAGACCTTGGTGGCGTTGCCTTTGAGCCATGGCACATAAGTCATCGTTCTAGTGCAGAGCAGTGCTTGCGACTATTGACGCTCTCAACTCTTGAGCAACAGCTTGAGAGAACGCCTATTTTGGGTCAGCAAGCGGTGTTAGCGCAGCTAGAAACGATCTACAATCAGTTTATTAGTAATATTTGTCAGTAGGTATTGTGATGGAATTCCTCACCAACCCTTGGGTTATCATCTTTATTGTTCTGAGTGTCATCATTGGTAACATTGCCGCACTAAAATACACAGCCAAGATGAAGTTTGGTCAGATAGACAAGAAGCCTGATTCCACAAAAGAGTCAGAGAGTAAACCCGATAGCCACAGCGAAAAAGACCCGCAATAGTCGCAGGTCTTTTATTATCATGTCTCTTACTACTTGATGTGATCCCAAGAGATATTGGAAACGATACGACAATTGTCACACTTGAAATAAAAGATATCGTGTAAGGGTTGGTCCAAAAGCCATTCTCCACCGCACTTTGGACACTTGCGCCCTTGCTCATCCGCAAGACTTTTTCCACCCACACGGTATTGGTAGTAATACGTGGGTATCTTAGTGATGTACTCAATCCGACCACGTAAATCCCAACCGCGCTTAAATAGAACGCTGTCAGTATCGCAAATCTCATGCAAAGCGGCATGTTCTGCTCGGCAGCCACCTGCCATCTGGATCTCGTCACATGCCTGCCACTCTGTTTGCCACTTAATCACGGCTTTATGGTCACCATTGAGCGTCGGATCATTACGATAAAGTGGGATGGGTAGCAGGGTTTCTCCACTACGCAGTGGAGAACATGTATGAACATACGTGGTATACAAAACTTGCCAGCTTGGCGCTTCTTGTTCCGCCGCCTCTTCTGAGTTTAGGTCGCGCCCAAGTAAACGCATTTTGGGTGCCAGCAGACAAGCTGCAGTCAAGCGATTAAGGCACACTTTGACAAAATCAGAGTGGTAGTTAGGGTGCAAACTATCTTGCTCAGGACAGACGACGCGAACATAAAACTCGCCATCCCCCATCACAATTGGAAATTCACGGCCGAGCACTTGACCGTTATAACGAAACGCATCCATCAACCCATTAATTGCTTTATCCACTGCCGAGATGGTGGTGTTATCGAAGCACTCGAACTGAAGTTCTACAACGTACATACTTACACCACTGGCTCTAGATTCGCTAAAAACTGCGCGATATCTTGCGCTAAGATATCTCGTTTATCCGTCCCTAAGCGTTCGAGAATGACATTACCAGAAAGGTTGCAGATTGAAATCACGTCCAGTTCCGCATCTGTTGCAGCAATAAATACGGTAGGTTTAAGTTTTAGGCGGCGTTGAGTAACAAGGTGCCCTAAGATGTTTTCTTGTAGTCGAACAAAATCGTCATCACTCCAAACTTGGAGCAAAGTCAGTTCGTTGCCTTGCCAAGTCGCATCCATATCTGCGCTATATTGAGAACCATAAAAGGTCTTGATATCTTGATGTAAGCTCAGCTCTATCGCGCTTTCAACATTGGTAAAATCCGCAGGAGTGTCTCGCTGACAAGCTTGCCACTCTACCGCCTCATCGCTCTTTCTCTCAACGCATGGCGAGACGAGATCCACCAACTCAGTACTCGTCGGTAACTGACCTGATACATCTAAGTGTGCCTGACGATATTTTTCACTGAATGAGAGTAACGCTTGTAAGGCATTATCAGCCATTAGATTCTCCAACATGAATATTCGCTTTTAACAGCGGGATTGCGTAAAATTCTCGACATTCTAATAGAAAATGAACAAAAGTATGAGCAAATATTCTGACGCCAAAGAACTTGCCGGTCTAACCTTAGGCCAAAAGACTGAGTATTCTAACCAGTACGACCCGAGCCTACTGCAACCGGTTCCTCGCAGCCTCAACCGAGATGATCTTGAGCTTGGCGATAGCCTGCCGTTCCAAGGCTGTGATATTTGGACTTTGTACGAACTCTCTTGGTTAAATGACAAAGGGCTGCCACAAGTTGCGATTGGCGAGGTTTCAATCCCTGCGACCAGTGCCAACCTAATCGAATCCAAATCTTTTAAGCTCTACCTAAATAGTTTCAATCAAACCCAATTTTCATCTTGGGACGAGGTGGAGCGCGTATTGGTCAAAGATCTGTCTCAATGCGCTGGCGAAGAGGTTTCCGTCACGGTTCGCTCTGTTGTCGACTACACTGATTCACTCATCGTCACTATGGATGGAGAGTGTATTGATGAGCAGGACATCGAAATAACTAGCTATGACTTCGACAGAACACTGATTCAAGGTGCTGCTACAGGCGAAGTGGTAGAAGAGAGCCTACACAGCCACCTGCTTAAATCAAACTGCCTAATCACCAACCAGCCAGACTGGGGCAGCGTTGAAATTCAATACAAGGGTAAGCAGATAGATCGTGAAGCACTGCTACGCTATATCGTTTCATTCCGTGAACACAATGAGTTCCATGAACAGTGTGTTGAACGTATTTTCACTGACATAATGGAATTTTGTCAGCCTGAAACCTTGACCGTTTACGCACGCTACACGCGTCGCGGAGGCTTGGACATCAACCCATATCGTTCAAATGTGAACAGCCAGCCAAATCATAATCAACGTATGGCTCGCCAATAGGAATTACTCAGAATGATAAGAATACGCTGGAAACACTACATCTGCGCTTTGATGCTGATGGTGTCTTCACCCCTGATGGCGAGTACGATTTATTCTTCACCATCACTAAACGAAGCGAATAGTCTGGTCAATATTGTTCCCAAACAGGCGAAACAATTAGCGACGGATTATCTTAACCAGCGTACCTTATCTGATAAAACCGATCAGAGCCCTTCTGGCATTTCTCGAGATGAAACCGACAGTCGGACACGCACTCCGGGTAGCACTATCGATGCGTTAAGAATATTGGCTCAAGCAGATTTTAATATCGGTAATGTACCCGGCGCACTAAAATATCTGCAAGAAGCGAAAACCTTAGCTCAAACCTATCGATTACCCTATTTACTTATCGAAACCAAGCTCGACGAACTTAGGCTCAACTGGCTTATTGATGGTAACGCGATCAAAGCAAGAGACGTGCTATCAAAAGTCGAACAAGAGTTTGACCAAATTGGCAATTCACAACAGCTCGCTCGTGGATTAAAATACAACATCATCATGCTCAAAGCCGCCATTGCGTCAAAAGAAGGTGAAATTGCCATCGCAGATGAGTATTACCTAGCAGCTAAGCCGTATGTTGAAAGTGCGAAGTCAATCCACACATGGATCGAGTATCACACAACTGTGGGTCAGCACCTGCTTGCTAACAAGAAGTACAATCGAGCGCTCTCTGAATTACTCATCAGTTACTGGAAATCGATAGAAACAGACTCAGCTCGACAGCTCGCTGAGGTCAACCGCACTCTGGGCCAGCTCTTCTACGAACGAAAGGTATTAGATAAGGCCAACGATCACTACTCACAGGCGGCAGACTTTTTCGACAACTACCAGAACTCCCCTGCCCTTGCTCCCATTCTCAAAAGCATGGGGGACATCTATTTCCAGCAGGCAAAATATAATCTCGCATTAGTTCATTACTTCAACGCAATGGATCATGAACGTCTACAGAACAATATTGAGAGCGTGATTGAAATTCGCATCTCTCTTGCGGCTACCTACTTGCATCTAGTCAACTACACATTGGCTGAGCAGTATTTAGACCGAGCACAAGAGTTACTGGCCTATGCGGAGATTCCACGGTTAAAGTCCTATGCGTATCTCCTTGAATCCGGTTTAGCTCTTCATAAACAGGAGCCACAAAAGGTAATTACCAAAGCGCGTAAAGCTCTAGAAATTGCCAAACAGCAGCAGGATATCGGCACGCAAAAATCAGCGTGTCAGCTGCTTTACCTCGGCTACGAACTCAATAAAGAGTATAAGCTTGCTCTCAAATATCTGGTTCAATACAACTCCTTGGCGACCATTGAGCAGCAGCAACTCGATCTGATCAGCGAAGACGCATTTCGTCAGCAGAAGGAGTTCGTCGAGCAAACTCTTCATCTCAACGGACAGAAAGAGCAGTTGGAGAAGACGCACAATGAATATCGCAAGTTCCAAAACATTACCTTTACGCTGTTTCTTCTCTGCGCCTTACTGTTTATCTTCTTGTTGCGCCGTGGTCACGTAATCAATGTCCAGAAAGAAGAGCTCGATGAGCTTAATGAAGATCTTTATACGCATTCCCGTTCAGGGCTGAAAAACCTACGGATGCTCAATGCGAAGTTGCCAGCTTCACTAGAAGAAAGCAGCCACAAGTTTGAAAAATGGCATGTAGGGGAACTGATACATGAGCCACTTAATGATCGTTTACGTTTTGTGATGATTGATGTCCCTTTCCTGCGCAATATGTACCTTCAACATGGTTATCAGGAAGGACTCAAATTAGAACGTGCATTTGGCGATTATCTACAACAAAAAGTGGAGCACCCTGCGCGTATTTACCATTTTTCCGATGCCAATCTGCTTTATATCGAACCAAATAGTAAAGACAGTACCGATCCAGAGGCCATGTTCGAAAAGATCCAACAATGGATCATGGAATTCAAGCCTGATCGGATTCTTAACCGCGTCATTCGTATTGGTATGGCAGACTATCCATTCCTTCCAAGAGCGTATACTGCGGTTAATGATAAGGAACTAATTGATGTACTACTGATGTCAACCAGTACCGCTCGCACACTGAGTATGAAAGAACATTCAAGTCAATGGGTCTATTTAAAAGCCATTGAAAACGCACCTGCTGCAAGTTTAGCCACTGGTAATATCCGCAAGGCTTGCAAGCATTCCATCAACCAAGGGCTAATAAAAGTACACTCTTCGTTCAAGAATGAGGACAGCATCAAAAAACTACTAAAAGATGAGTAAAAGCTCGTCAATCAAACGTGGTAAGTCGTGACGCCCTCGTTTTATTTGATATTATCGACAGATTAATAAATAAATTAGATTCTATCTTTAAGTTTAGATTTTCATGGGCGTCCTCGAACAAGATCTTCAGTCACAGCTGCACAACCTGAAATCTCAATTGGAACAGGTTCGATTGACACAAAGGGATACCTCGTTCAAATTTAAAAGAGAACAAAAGGTACTCCAACGCATTATTGCGTCGCTTAGTGCCGCCTATAAAAGTGAAAACCCGCGACTTCAGACGGGTCTAATAGAACTAAAACAAGCTATAGAGCAACAACAAGACGTCAGTACACTAATACCGAAACTCGCGGTATTAGAACGCTTGCTTAAACAACAAGGCTTGGCTATGGAAAAACAGACAGAGCACTTAGACACGCAAATTAAACACAGCGGTGAAACCCTGCTGCGTCTTACTGGGCTGCCCGCTAAGATAAAACGCGATCTACGTGATCTACTGAGTTACTCCAGCGGTCTTGAGCACTCTAAAGCAGAACAAGCTCTGCGTCTTCTCAGCCTCTACGAACGCTCTGTTAAAATCATCACTTCTAATCCTGACTTCAGCATTAATAAGATCTCCAGCAGCTCCGACCGTGAATTGCTGCTGAGGTTGTCTGAAGAGTTACAGCACCTTATTACCGAACTGGACTTTGAGGGCGAATCAGGCGAGTTGCTGGCCGATATTCGAGCTAAATTGCTTATTGGCGTTAATAGCCACGTATTACTTGAGATGACGCTGCAAACTCTCAAGTTGGTCATTGATGGCACCCATTATGAGCGTAAGACCTCTGAACAGTTCCTAGAACAAGTCAATGCGTCTCTGTCATCCACACTGAAAAGTTCAGCGCAAAACGTCCAGCAATCACACAGTTATTTTGAACATCGCCAAGAAATGAACGGTGAACTCACCGATCTGCTGAGCGATACTCAAGCAAAAGTGACGTCGGCAACCAATCTGGAGTCGCTGAAATCACAAGTAACACCGCTACTTGCTCAACTCAATTCTTTGACGGAACGATTAAAGCATGCCGAACAACGTGAGCAAGCCTTGCTTGAACGTATGGACTATGGCAAGAATCAACTGGAAGCCTTATACGACGTAACGCAAGACTACCGCCGCCGTTTAGAAGATCAGGCTCAGCGTATGTTATTGGACCCGCTGACGAAGGTATATAATCGTGCCGCCTTCAGTGATCGTTTAGAACTCGAGTATCGACGCTGGATTCGCGCTCAACACTGCTTACGGGTGGTGCTGCTGGATATTGATGGCTTTAAGTCGATCAACGACAGCTTTGGTTATGGAGCGGGAGACAAAGCCCTTAAGATCATTGCTCGTACCATTAAGAAAGAGCTGCAAGATACCGACACGGTTGCACGTTTTTCTGGCGAAGAGTTCATTCTTTTGCTGCCAGAAGTCACAGACACTGACGCATTTAATCTTATTCAGACTATACAGACTCAGGTCTCTAAACTGCCGTTCAAATTCCGTGACCGTAATTTAACCATCACACTTTCCGCCGCGAGCACAGCTTTCAAAGACTCTGACACTCCAGAAGAAGTGCTAGAGCGAATCAACTTGTGCCTGAACGAAGCGAAAAGTATCGGTAAAAACCAGCTCGTTTGGCGTTAAACCTTCTGTCGCCAACTCTCCTGCCACAATGAAACTGTGATTGATCTATATATATCAAACAGTTAGCTTTTATATCATCAAAAACCTGCTAAGCTTAAAAGACCGTTGCTGAACAATAACTACTTGTTGGCAACTCATAAGGACAAGAATAACAACGATAATGTACTCGACTAGAGTACTGTTCAAGGAGGTCACTATGATCACGCATATCAGTCCAGCTGGCAGTATGGACTTACTCTCTCAACTTGAAGTTGAGCGCCTTAAGAAAACTGCTGCGAGTGATCTTTACCAACTCTACCGTAACTGTACTCTAGCGGTACTCAACTCAGGTAGTCATACTGACAACTCAAAAGAGCTGCTGGATAAGTACAAATCATTTGATGTAAACGTGGTGCGCCGAGAGCGTGGTATCAAACTAGAGCTAAGTAACGCTCCAGAGCATGCGTTCGTTGATGGAGAAATCATCAAAGGTATCCAAGAACATCTGTTCTCGGTTCTGCGTGATATCGTCTACGTTAACATGCACCTTGCGGACAATCAGCGTCTCAACTTAACCAACGCTAGCCATATCACTAACCTTGTTTTTGGTATCTTGCGCAATGCGGGGGCACTCACTCCGGGTATCGAACCTAACCTTGTTGTCTGCTGGGGTGGCCACTCGATTAATGCAACAGAGTACCAATACACACGTGAAGTCGGTAACGAACTGGGTCTACGTGAGTTGAATATCTGTACAGGTTGTGGCCCCGGCGCAATGGAAGGGCCGATGAAAGGCGCGGCAATTGGACACGCCAAACAACGTTACTATGAACAACGCTATCTTGGCCTCACTGAACCATCGATCATTGCCGCAGAGCCGCCAAACCCGATCGTGAATGAACTGGTTATCATGCCTGATATCGAAAAACGTTTAGAAGCGTTTGTGCGAATGGCGCATGGTATTGTTATCTTCCCTGGAGGTGCGGGGACCGCAGAAGAGTTGCTATACATTTTGGGTATCATGATGCACCCAGAAAACGCAGATCAACCTCTACGTATCGTACTAACAGGGCCTAAAGAGAGTGCAGAATACTTTAACTCCATTGACCGCTTCATTGGGGATACGCTCGGTCCAGATGCTCAGAAGCATTACCAAATTGTTGTCGACGACCCAGCCAAAGTCGCTCAAATCATGAAACAGAGCATGGCAGAAGTCCGTCAACACCGTAAAGACACCGGTGACGCCTACAGCTTCAACTGGTCACTAAAAATTGAGCCAGAGTTTCAGTTACCGTTTGACCCAACGCATGACAATATGTCGAGCCTTGATCTGCACCTCAATCAACGCCCAGAAAATCTCGCCGCAGCCTTGCGTCAAGCCTTCTCTGGAATCGTGGCTGGTAACGTAAAAGCAGAAGGGATCCGAGAGATTGAACGACATGGTCCATTTATATTGGACGGCGATGCAACTCTGATGAAAAAAATGGATAAGTTGCTTAGAGACTTCGTTGAGCAAGACCGTATGAAACTGCCAGGGGGCACCGCATACGAACCTTGCTATCAGATTAAGACCAGTAGTTAGTAGACTGGCATTCTTAGCTTCATCCGATACAATAAGGGCCCTGTGCCCTTATTTTTTTGATTTGTATGTCTATTCATCTTGTTATTATCGATGCGCTAAACCTGATCCGCCGAGTCCATTCAGCCCAACCTGATCCCAACGATATAGCAAGAACGATATCAACCACATCTCGTACCCTGCATAGGATATTGTCTGAGTCCAAGCCGACGCATATCATCGCAGTGTTTGACCACCACTTGCAAGAGCGAGGATGGCGAGCGGAAATACTTCCAGAATACAAACAAAATCGGAAGCCAATGCCAGAGCCTTTACTAAAAGGGTTAGAGTCGATCCAAGATGCATGGTGGAAGATTGGAATCGATTCGTTACTTTCTGAAGGTGATGAAGCTGACGATCTGGTAGCGACACTCGCCATGAAAGTCGCCAACCACAATGAGAAAGTCACTATTGTATCGACAGATAAGGGCTACTGTCAGTTACTCTCACCGACTCTGCAAATCCGTGACTACTTCCAACATCGTTGGTTAGATGAACCATTTATCGAGAATGAGTTTGGCGTTAAATCTAAGCAATTGGCGGATTACTGGGGATTGACTGGGATTAGCTCAAGTCAGGTAACGGGTGTACCAGGCATTGGTCCTAAAGCCGCAAAAGAGATTCTGAATCAATTTGAAGATATCGAGCAAGCTTACGCCAGTGAAGCGCTCCCCGCTAAGTACAGAAAAAAACTCGATGAACATATAGAGTCAGCGCGCCGATGCAAACAAATAGCCGCTCTGAAAACGGATATAGAACTTGGGTTTAACTTGCAAGATATTCGTTTTACTGGTGCTAAAGAGTAAAAAATTAGCACCTTAATCAACCGAACAAGGTAAGTTAACCAACTTCTACGTTAACCCCTCGATACTAAATGACCATTATCTTCTCATCAAGCAATAGAACCAAGATCAAATTGTTTGATATTGAAACAATTCTGATACTCAATCAACAGCATAAAGATGAAAAATCAGTGTGATTCAAATGACAAGCGATCGAGGGCAAGTGCTCACACATCCCCCTCGCTAGTTGGGTATCTAGGAAGCCTTAATCTTTAACCGCCATGAGTGGTACTGTACGTTAACGTTATGGCTTTCTCCCTTTTCCCCGAGGAGAAAAATGGCCACTTTAGCGTATACCATCAATATAGAAGGACTCGGCGATGATGCCTTGGTTGTGACTCAGTTCGATGGGCAAGAGTCCTTGTCTGCCAGCGTGTTT
>NZ_JBNJOH010000012.1:0-90314 GCF_050113735.1 Vibrio sp. TRT 2004
TAGCTGGAGAGAATTATCGTACTGCGCCATTAGATCCAGAGACTGGCAAGTGACTCGGTTAACTAAGCGACAATTCATAGAGAGGAGTATCGCATTGGTTCTGGTTTCAGTGAGCGCACTATCTGGGTTGTACTCGATACTGATTTTCAGGCATGCCTTGTCCTGGCAGCTTGTTCAGCATTGTGATGATAGCGAGCGCTTATGGTAGTCATAGCGTTTTTTCCACTTCTTGTTGGAGCCCTAGAGCTTCTGGCAACCTACCGCTAAGTTACGAGAATGCCCTTGTTCTCAGAAGACTGCTTCCAGTTATTTGTTTTGTAACGAGGTTTCGCGGGTAAAGCACTGAAAGAAGCCGTTAACGCTTAATACAAACCGTTCAATCAACCAAGCGGCTAAATGACAATGACATTTGGTCGCTTGGTTGATTTTTGCGAGTAATAATAACGATTGATACAAAACGCTTTACGACAAACTGCCCATTTTTTATTGTCTCCATTTTTGGCTTTCTCTTCGGCGTGTTGCCAATACTCTGCCGCCGCACTCCATTGCTTTTGCCTTTCAAATAGAGCTGCCTGTTGTGAAAGTTCGTTGTAAGACAGTTGTGTCAATGTATCTAGCTGCATTTTTCACCTATAAAAAAGTATGAACTTTCGACATAAAAACAATCATTAAGCTTACTTTAATTGGGCGGTCCAAAAACGCCCTCGCTTTGTTTCAGGTTCTGAGGGAGGAGGGGTCTCAAAACGTCTGATGTTATCAATGATTGTGATTAATGAGTGAATTTCAGGACGCTGGTACGTTTTGCTCTTTCCGCTTTTAACATCCCGGATCGTAAGATGGTATTGTCCATCATAGTAGGAAATCACAAATCCTTTGTATCGAAACTGTTGTTTGCTCATTGTTACCTCCTGAACATATAAAATACACGTTCCTACAACAATGTTAAGCATGATATTTCTTATATTAACGTCAGAATTTATACCTAAATCATTTCTTTACACAACACAATCTGTCACGCAAATCTTCGTCTTAATTAAATCAGGGGCAACCGAGGATGCGGCTGTTTTGGGTAATACTTGCGAACTCTTCAACAAGTTATATTATATCGAGTCGACAGTGAGCAATAACATCAACAACGAAAGATAGAACTGGTAAAGTTAATTAATCGACACACAATGCAGGAGAATTAAACAATGTCAGAATATCTTAATTGTTTAATGCCAAAGCTCGACTCTCTTGTGGCGCAATGCGCTTCCAATTGAATTTTCGCAAATTGCAACAGCTCAAGGTCATCGGGTGATCGCCTCCCAATCAATTTATACAGAGTAAGCTATCCTCCATCCCAAAAGGAGTATATCTATCTTCGCTAGTCATGTTCAATGTCAAGGTATCCTTCATATTAATTTTCCATCTCTTATTGGTTTGAGACATATTACTAGAAATATAATAAGTAGAATTTAATAAGGATGCGTCAAAATCATTTGAATTCCAAAGATCGCTATAGTTGTTTTTTGTAGCCCCTATACTTCCTGGAATGTATTTGCTACAAATACTATTGACGTGAATAAAATTTCGACCTTGAGTTACCTTATTAGATAGTTCATAGTAATTCAAATCAACTCCATCAACAATAATCGGTTTAGGTTGGTGAAATTGAGATATTTCTCTTGTGCTAAACACAAAGTTACTCGAATCATCATAAAATTGGATGACAACAGAGCTAGTCGGAGATTCATTTAAATTAAGTTCATAGTAAAGAGAGCCATTTTCTACGAAAAACCGATCCTTTCTAGAAATTTTTTCTTCTGTAATAACGCGTGAAAAAACCCTAGTGTAATCATAATTTTCCTCAAGAGTAAAAATTTTGTACTTCAAATAATTATTTTGGGACTCGACTAATACTGGGACAATAGATGCTGGATTTAAATAACTTACACCCGTTATATCTTTATCATCAAAATAGGTACTTAAAAACTCTTTACCATAATAATCTGCAAAACCATATGTCATACCTGAATAATGATTGTAACCATATCCATGAGCACTTTCATGGAATAAGGTTTTCTGAGTTTTTAGGTCAAAAGGTCTAAAAGATGCTGCACCAGCTGTAATATAGTCAGTCCAAATTGACGCCCACCCCGAACTATTGGTTTGAATGTCATCTAGATTAGGCGTACCTCCGCCCCCAACTCCCTCATTAGAATAAGGACCTGAAAGCGTTTTCAAGGTTAGTCTATGCCCCTTCCCCCCCATTTTCATATAGTTTATATTAGCAACACTTTCACCATTACTAGCACAAGCGCTCGGATAATCTGTACATCCACGCTCACGATAGTATCGTAATAGTTCAGGTAGGAGAGCCTTGTGGTTAAACGCTTTATGTAAGTTGCTAGAAAGCACCCAATACACACTGCTTTGCTGAGCATCTGGATCTGAATAGCAAGGAGTTGAACATAACTTACCTTCCTCAGAGGACATTTCTCCAGCCAAAGTTATTTGGGGTAAAAACATCCCTAACGTATTATAGAAAGAAGCTCCAGTAATATTTTCACTAAATAATATCTCAGACTTACTGAATGGTTGAAGCGTGACATCCATTGAAACCAAAACAGGATTGTCATGCTCATTTGTCTTGACCAACATTTTGTTAATTCTATCAGGCGTATTATTTATCACTTCAAACTGATTTGAACCTAAATCAATAATATCAATGTCATCAAATCTATAAACTTGTTTTCCATTTGAATTCAACTTAACGAAATTTTCGGTTTGTAAGACTGTAACATCAATTATTTTTAAACTATCACTAGTCTTATAATCAATGCTATTTACACTTAAAAAATCCCCACCATCGCTTGAAGTCCATGGATAATCTGATATCACAACTGGAGGGGTTCCGCCATCTGTTGAAGGGTTATTGTCACCATCGACAGATAGTTGCTCAACATCACTTTCCTCACTGCATGCCGATAACATAATAACTAGAATAAAAAGCATTTTGTTAAAATTCACTTTGATTAATGAAACCTTTATACTGCGCAGAAAAGAGGGTGAATAGTATTGCGGCTTACTTGTGTACTCAAGATTAACCAAAGGAAATAAGAGTTTTCCTACACTTTTATTTTGTAAGGCTTTTATGTGTGAATCCCGACCGAACTGCTCCAGAAGTCTTGGACACTGTGTTAAGTGAGTATATTCTCTAACGAGGTGGATAATAACAACTAAGAAAACACGAATCAAAGCCGGGTATAGTTACTAAAATCATTCACTCAATCGCTACCAAATTGAGTGAATAATTCAGAAGTGTAAAGTCAGACTAATAATGCTCTGTCCGATCAAGGGTAATAGAGTGACAACTTAAGCAAAACCAATAGAAGTTTTGCCCTTTAGAATAATAGCGTGTCAACATTATTGAGCGTCGCATACAGCAGATAGCCTGTCGGGATACATTTTGATAAGGCACTCTTACTGGGTGGAACCGATTCATTACCAACATTTTTATTGTCTCTGTACACATAACGCCCTCACCTGTTTATATGAACTTCTTTTAGTGAAAACTCCCTTTTTTACTTTAGCTTTTGATACCGTTAAAGAATTAAGATGGCTTAGCGTTTTCTTCGTAATTTCGGACTTGAGCTTCCCAAAATTGTTGTAACAATATGAAGAAATATTGACGTTGTTTTTGCTTCAGAATCTTGAGCATCGCTCGCTCGAAAGTGTATTCGTGCCGGTTCACTTGATTACGAATCTTGCGTGTGTCTCTTAGGCTTAATAAATAGACTTCTACCTCAATGATTTTTCTTGCTTCAGACTCGCTAAATCCCTGGTCCTCAAGTAGTTTAATGCTCATATGATGTAACATCATATTTGGAATTTGCAGTGCTTCGAAGGTGTTCTTAGGTAATAGCATCGTCAAGTTCTCTCAATGTAGATAATGAGAATCCGTGCTCAGTTATTCCATGCTTGTAGTAAAGTGAATGAGTTTTTCAAAAGTACCCTCTCCAATTTAGAGAGTTATTTTCATGTTTGGCGGCGTTATTAATAGTGTTATGCGCGTTGAAAATCCATTATCTCGACAATGGAATTAACGTTGAATTTTTCTAGAATTCTAGATTTGTAAGTGCTAACTGTCTTTGAGCTCAAAGATAATAGTTCTGAGATTTTCTTGTTTGAGTAGCCTAGAGATAAATAGCCAAATACTACTGATTCACGCTCTGTTAGATCAGGGAGTTCATGCGCTATAGCCAAACTCTCTTTGAATGCATAAAGCCCTCGATAGGTTACCAAAATGGCTTCATTAATTAGTGAGGTGTCTTCTGTCTTAAGTATGTAACCATTAGCACCTACTTTCTTAGCGGTATGGTTAAAGAGAGGGTAATTATTTGAAGAAACAAATAAAACCCTGCCTTTATAACCACTTTTTCTAATACGCTGAATGAAATCTAAGCCATTGCCATCATTCAAAACGATATCAAGTATGATCATATCAATACTCTGTCCACGAAGAATACGGTGTGCATCCTTTATCGAATCTGATTGAAAAATCTCAGTATTAACAGTAATGCCATTAAGCATTGATGCAAGAGCACGTCTAATAATTGGTTGGTTATCTAATATAAGCGTTTTAATTGAGTTCATTGCAACCTCTTTTGAATCAGTTTATATGATATCCCTTCCTTGTATTACGAATGCTTATATAATAATAAATATTAATATAAAAGTATGGAAAGTCATCAATTCCAAATTGGAAACTCTATAACCAAGCTTTAATTAATCGCGGCTCACTGACATTTTGGATTGATGCGACAAGACTAGAGCTCTACGCCGAGGCCGCAGTTTTGGAGGAACGAGGTCACCCTCGCAATCTAGCGGTCGGATGCCCGAAACGATGGTGAGCGCCTAACAATCAGTCATGTTAGGCGTGTTTTTATCTGAAAACGAAGCCTTTGAATCGAGCAAAAAACTGCCCAGCCGGGCAACTTTTTGCTCGATTCAAGCAAAAAGTTGCCCGCTCAAAGTAGATGAAAAAAATAAGTCATTGAAAATACAGAATTTTTAAAATTGGCACAGTACTTGATTAATAGTGAACAACTCGCCTTTGAGTAGACTGATCAATATTGGTTTGACCTTAGCGCCAAGGGTTTTCTCGGCGATCTGAGTAAGCTCTGTGAGATGACATAAGGTCGCTTCATGTGCTCGTCATTTTTTAAATATCGATGGGCATAATGTCCATTTAATAGTAGGAGGCTATATGCCAAAAGCAGCAAGGCTAGGTGATACCGGATCGGAGCACGATTGCTTCCCACCAACACCAATCATTGCAGGGAGTCCAAGTGTGATGATTAACTTTCAGCCAGCAGTTCGCCAAGGTGATCCACTGCAAGATCATGGCTGCCCGTGTGATAAGACCCCTCATGGCAACCACCCTAGAAGTGTCGCGGAAGGTTCGTCGAGCGTATTTATTGACGGTAAACCCGCAGCACGTTTTGGGGATTCGATAGACTGCGGAGGAACAATATCGTCGGCATCATCCGATGTCGAGATAGGATAATATTCCAACCTCACTATCGTCTAATAGGCTGTAGGCCTCTCGGTTACAGCCTATTGATTTTAATCTCTGTTTGGGTGATTGAGGATGTGGTCTTCCCAGTTAACAACATCGATTTCGTAGACCACTTTATTACGTACGCTCTCCCCTGCTGCATGCATAGCAGACTTAGAGCCCGTGATTAACGGGTGCCATTCAGGAAGAGGTTGCTTCTCAGCGAGTAAACGATAAGCACAAGTGTGCGGAAGCCATGTGAAATCATCAATATCTTCACGAGTTAGCTTGGTACACTCTTCACCTGAGCTAAAACGGTTTGGGTAGTCTTTACACGAACAGGTTTTACTGTTTAACCAACTACACGCCACGTTGGTGTAGTAGATCTCATCGGTGTCTTCATCCATCAGTTTGTGCAAGCAACATTTTCCACAACCGTCACAAAGGGACTCCCATTCATTTTCGGTCATCTCTTCGAGAGCTTTTTGCTGCCAAAACTGCGTCATATGGTAACCCCAAGTGTTCAAATATCATCGTGGAAAAGGAAAGCGGAATTTATATAGATCCTTTGTCCAAAGTGCAAGTGATTCCTCTAGGGGTTAACCGATATGCATCTATGGTATTCAAGGCTCTACTCTTCAAGCCTTTGATTTAGTTCGGCCACTTTCCAACTTAAATTATTCAGACGTCTTTTCAATTCATCAAACTCTTGCCGAGCTTGCTCGTACTGGCGTTGCTCAATCAAGTTTTCTACATAGCCTACTCGACCATAGATTGGCGATAGGCTGACAGCAAAGTCCTCCAATGATTTGGTTTCATTCGCGACCTGTTGCCAGCGCTGTTTCTTAGCGAGCAGCGCAATATTTGCCATCTTTGTGCGTATTTCACTAAACCGAGCGATAAATTCATTCGCCTGATCGAGCGCGAACTGTTGGTCTTGATATAGGGTCTGGCTTATCTGTTCAACTTGCTCGTCTCCTGCATACAGTTTCTGCAAAACATTGAGTTGTTCTAGCGCCTTTAAGTAAGGCTGCTCAATAGAGACTTTGGTTTTCTCTTCAATCGACGTCTGATACATAGGGATCAGCTCAGCTTGAACAGCAGCTAATTTTTTCGGTTTAGTATGCTCCACATAACGATCAAGGTTGCTTGTATTGATTGCGGGAACTTCGACCGACTGCTTGAACTGGTATTGATTGATGAAGCTCGGATTGTAATAGAGCCACCCACACACACCACTCACGACAAGCGTCGATACAAGTGTGCCCGTCAAACTCCAGTAGTAACGGCGACGCGTGACTCTATTGTCGTTTTCTCGCTGCTTTTCTTGGCGCTTTATCGCCGTATGATAACGCGTTTCTATTTGATCAATATGTTCAAACAGAACAAATCCAACCCCTTCAAAATCAACGTCCACTTGAGGCTGTTGAAGTGTCATCCAGTGATGGATTCTTTCGCATACTCTCTCGCTGCGATAAAGATCTCGCAACTGCTCTTGAGAGGGTTTCATTTTCTTTAACTCAGGAATGGCCTTGCCATTGACCCAATCTAAAACTTCTTTGCGCATTTTGGCCGATTTTAAGTCCGGCTTGGGTAGCAAACTCAAGCATTGTATTAGGAGCTCTAAACCATTGGCATAACCCGCCACCCCCTCAATTTTCAGCTTGGCTATGGTTAGATAGCTACACATGAGTAAGTCAACACCTGGTCCCTTAGCTAGGTGTTCACACGCTTCATATACCTCTTGCCAATTAGTGCCACCAGACAGGGGATTAAAGCGACTATTAATCTCATCTCTGATTTTTTGATAACTTTCGAGATGTCTGATTGAGTCAGAATCGGCTGTTACACGATAAACAACTTGGTCAAGTAATACTGTATTGGACATAGATACTTCGTCCTGTAGAAAAGGAGCGAGTCACCTCGCTCCTTTTAGTGTTTTAGTAAAGAGTCTTAGATAACTTGAACGACTTAAACAGGCGTTCAGTAAATGGATTGGCATCCGATTCAGCATTGATGCGATAAATCATGTCTCCGCCGTCGACATCAAATCGATAATCAACCGACGTCTTGCCCGCTGACATAACGTTACCCTTTTCCAATAGTCGGAAAAATGCCCAAGGTCCTTTCTCGTTAATACTTCTAGGCGACAAGTTAGACTTGGTTGGCACCAAAGTCACTTTAGACACGGCAGAATCACGCAGGGTATTTGGCCAAATCAGCTCAACACCTTCACGCGGTCCATGGCTGTATGTGAGATACTGACCATCAACATTAAGTACACTGCGGCGTTTATTCCCACTTAACTGAAGAGGCTCGACAGAGAAGTTTACATCTAAGATACCTTTACGGTTAAAGAACGCCTGACGAATTCTTTGTGCTTGTTCAATCTGCGCTAGTACCTCAGGGCGGATCAGCGATTGAGCGTTATCGTAATCATCAACGGCAATGTTCTCTTCAATAAAAATTTTCAGCTGATTAGTGTAAAAGTTATCCAAGGTGCCATTAGGAGCAAAGAAGGATTCGAAATCTTCCAGTGCCACATCTTTTGTGGAAGCAGGATTAAACGGGTAGCGACTCGCAAGCTTGGTATAGTACGGCTTGTAAACATCTTCAGTCCAACGCACTTCTAAATGTCTAATCGCTTCTTGTTTCACCACATACCAGCTTTCATCTGCCAGCTTAGCGATCATGCTATCCAATGGTCTTGGTAAACCAGAAGAGATTCGCTTCAAGGTATAGATAGGATCCGCACTGACTAACTTTACTCGCGCCTTCGTTGCGTCAAGCGCTGCCATACCGACATCTGGTGATTCTTGAATCGATTTCAAATAAGTCTTCAGTTCATCAACCGATTCAAGGACTTCATTGATATACGCAGGTTGCTCTCCAACGGGTTTAAGCATTAAGTTTAACTCAGAAAATGGAGATTGAATGCTTGACGCGACTTTGTATTTAGCACTCTTTAGCAGTTCTTCTGCTGCGTCATTATCTGGGTCTAATCCCGCAATGACCTGAGTGTTGTTCTTTAATGTCCTGAGTAATCGCTGCATTGGCTCGACGTTTCCAGTCAAACTCTCTAGCACCATCACCGCATCATTGATGTCAGCAAAATATTTCATGTTGATATCATTCAATGCTGCACGCCAAGTGTTCACATAATCTGCAACATACAGATTGCGAATCTTTTCACGAAGTACTTGTTTATCTGCTTCACTAAACTGCGCCGTTTGAGATTGGCCTAATACCCAACTATCGATCAGGGCTAACTCCGAGACAGACTCGGATCTCGGCATGAAATAGTTTTCAAAGCCGGCTTTTGTCAGCATTTGTGGAATATACAAACTGCTATTAGCCACACGCTCTTCGAACACAACATCAAAGATTGGACCAACTAAATTACGAATACTGATCGAAGGGCCTAACACGGTTTGCGCGTTCAGCTTCAAATTTCGGTAAACACGCTGATCGTTAGGCATAGTGCTAAGTTCTGCTTGAGCGCTGGCGATGGTGCGATCGTATGGCTTCATCACTCGCTCTGCGAACTCGTCACCTTGCTGCCTTTTTCCAGCGAGATCGGTATGGCGCATCGCATAATCTAAGTGCTCTAACAGTTCACCCTGAACCTGTTTTTGCCCGACAAACGTGCTCTGCCAATATTTTCCAAAATAATCGAGCACATAATCTTCGTAGCGACCACTCTTATCTACCAGCATGCGATATACTCGCAGAACTGCCAGTTTCTCTTCCTCATTCTCAGCCTATTTAAGCGCAACAACGACATCCGCCATTAGAAGTGGCAAGAAACGGTTTTCGAGCAAGTTAAGGTAGGTATTTTCGACCATTGGCCCAATAGTATGCCCTTGATATAGACCAAGATCAGATAAGTAGCGTGGCTTGTCACGGAAAAAACCGAACTCCAATGTTGCTTGTCGAATCTTGTTTAACGGCTCAAGAATGTCTTTCTGAGAAGCCAGATAAAGATTAGATGGGTATTGAGTTTTGTACTCATTGACCTTAGTGAGTACCGCATCAGACTGGTTAACATTGGTTAGGTAATAGCGATGCCACGTCCCCGCTAAAAGCACCGTTGCCACCATACAAGCGGTAATAGAAAGGCCCATTAAACGACGTTTGTGTTTTGCCACTCGGAAGTTATCCGAAGCCAATCCTGCCTCTGGGTAGATAATGTTGCTAAATAACTTCTGAGTAAAATATACCGTTGAGTTCTTAGCATTTTGAGCTTCGTTCACCGCATGCGATAGACCATAGCGACGAGAGGCGGAATCTCCAAAGGCGTTGCTAGGCACTCCCTGCTGATAAACCGACGTAAAGTAAGCCCCACGAACTAACGCAGAGGTAGAGAACTGATCACTTGAGAGTGCATCTCGGAAAAAGTTTTTGAGAATATCTTGCAGCCCTGACATTTGACGCGTAAAGCTATAGATAGCATCACGCTCGGCTTGTTCCAACGGCTCTGCCACCGCATGGGGGAAGAGTTCGTTGATTCTTGATACAAACTGCCCATAGTCTTTAGAAAACTCTTCTAACCAGTGGTCTAAATTATCGACCGATTCTAGAGAGAAGGTGAAACCTAATACTTCATCTCGCTGTGACTTGGAATAATGTCTAAAGAAAGGTTCGAAACCATACAACAAGTCAAGTTTTGTCAGCGTAATGTAGACTGGCAAGCGAGTCGCCAGTGTTTCCATTAATTCGCGAATACGCGCACGCAGCAAGCTTGCATAAGCCTTACGCTCTGACGCAGTAGAGACGGCAAGATTAGAAATATCAAGCGCGAGAACAATACCGTTCAACGGCCTTCTACTGCGCGTTTTTTCCAACCAATTGATGAAATGAAGCCATAAGCGGCGCTGTATTTCAGCAGCTTCCTTGTCTTTACTATTACCTTGAGTAAGTAACTCACCATCAGGGTCAATCAGTACTGACTCGTCACCAATCCACCAGTCGAAATAGTAAGGGTTATCACTTTTCTGCCCCGAGGCTCGCATCACAGAAGAAAGCGCAAAGTTCTGTCCTGAACGGTTGATTAAGCTTGTTTTGCCCGCGTTTTCAACACCCAACACTAGATACCAAGGCAATGAATAGAGATAGTTACGCGTATTGAGACTTTGCTTCATCTCTTTCATTACGTTATTCAGTTCGACTTCCTGACGCTCTTCATATTTCGCTATTGGGTCGAGTTTTCGCTGTTCTTCTCGTTTTTGCTGACTCTTAAAACCTTGCAATTTACGCCACTGCCAAATACCCCACGCTGACAACGAGAGCAACACAAACAGTGCACTCGCGATGCTTCGAGCCATCACGGACTCTAAAGGTTTCGTCCCGAGAATTTCCAGCCAAGGACCTGCCCACCAAATGGCAACGTTGAGTAGTATAAATAGAGTAAACAGCAAAATAGGAAGGGCCGCTGCTATGCCCGGCTTAAGTTTCTTAACAAGCCCAATGATACTTTTCCACATGGATAGTCCCTTTGCTTAATCTAACGCTGTATATCGTTCTAGTTGTTCTATTAAAGACGGCTCCCACTCAGTGACGCTCGCCTGGATAATTTCTTGCTTTAAGGTTTGATACTGTTCTTTCGCCATCGCTTCTAACTGGCTATGCCGCAAAAGATCGGCACAAAGCAAACGCCAATAAAAGCGCTCGCGTGGCTCTGTCGCGGCAACAAGGCCATCATTGAGCATCGACATCGCAACGGCGATTCCCCCCTCTTGAGCGAGCTTGAAAGCTTCTTCACGTTGTTCACTCCAACTACCTGAAACATTGCCACCTGAAGCGGCCATGTCACCACTCGCTAACCAATCACGCACCATGTCAGTCACAAATGGCGAACCATCTTTAAACTTGAGTTCAAACACGTTTGGAAAACGTTCGACAAAATACTGAGTTTCTTCACGAATGGCCTGACACCAGCTCTGTTGACCAAGCGACTTTGCGATATCGTGGCTCATGAGCTGACCATCAAACCAATAAGGAGCAATCGTCAAACTTTGTTCAATCTTTCTCCACAGAGCGAGATCAGGTTGATGTAACTGGTCTTGATACTCTTTAATTCGCTCCACTTGCATGCCACGCAGTAACGTTTTTCCGAGATGATCATGATCGGGTAACGTCGTGATAGAACCCCAAAGCGCGTGGCGACGTACTCGTATTGCTAATGCCGCCCCCGACTCTTGATCAGAGAGATATTCCGCGACTTTAAGCAGGGTTTGCTTTGCTGCTTTATCACTGGAATTGTCAACGGATAAAGAATAAGAGGAGGATGCCGCTGTGTTTTGTGACGTCTCTGTCTCTGAGTCTTTTGCTTGTACCGTGCTGTGCTGTGACTTCTCTCGCTCTTGAGCTCGTTTAAGCTGGGTGCTAATCGTTAGCGCGATAGAATCCGCAACATCCGAAGAAAGTTGATTGGCTTGTATTGTTTTCTGCCACCCTTGAACCACCGTTTGCAACTCATCTCTGTCTTGGCTATCGAGAGTCGTGAAATCAAACTTATCCACAGCCATTGAGAAACGTTGACACATCTGACTGAAAAACTTTCTGCGCGGTAAGTTGCCTCTCTTTCCGGGTGCTGGGAAACAATCATTCCAATAGTGCTCAATGAAGTCGCTCATCACACCAAACGAGGTTATCAAGCGGCTTGGTGTCAATTGGTTATGCAAACACTGAAGTAAATAAACCAGTAACTTAATATCTTTGCTCTTCTCATTAAGCAAAGTAATCGCACTGTGCTCAACCTCTTGCCACTGAACTGTGGCGTGAGAAAGAGAACCGACTTTCATCATTTGGTCTTCAACAAAATCAAACAGTGGCTCATCTAATAGTCTTTCTCCTACCGGTGAATCGCCACTAATTGGTCTAACGATACTGGTTCGATATTGAGTCAATTCCATTGCTACCACCCACACCTTGCTCTAAGTGGTGTTAAAGCTTGGTTCAATCCTGTCGTATCAAACTGCAACCCATCCACCGTCTGCGAGTTAGAACGAAGAACAAGCCTTGTATCCGCCGCCATCACCTTCATCATAGATATTGCAGGCAAACCTCTAGCCGAAGAGAACAACACTCCAATATCATCGCTTCTCCAGCTCTGACTCGGACCACCAGCAATAGACACTCGAATTCGTCCATCTTCTATCGCTTCAGGTAGCGCTAACTCAACACGGCTGATCTTATTAATGCAGCTCATCATTAACACCGCCGCCAGTTCACCCTCGGCATGTCGGGATGATAAGGTTAACCAGACGTCGCCCTCTTGCTCAGTATCACTTTCAATCACGTTCAATGGCGCATCACTATCTAAAGTCTCAAAAGCGATGTGCCAAGCTTGCGGCTTATCATCAGATACAGATTGACGATTCGAAGTGGTCGGCGTCCGAAAAACGTCATCAAAACAGCTCAGGCGCTCTAATCGCTCAGAGATTAAGGTGCATTGTTTACCCCTAATCAGTTCAGAACTAACGGACTCTTGAGCCGCATTCGTTGAGAGAGAAAAAACGGCCAAAGTCGACAATAAAATGAGAGATCTCAAATTGTTCATTCTGCTTTGATCTCCAATTTCTGGCATTTATAAGCCAGTGTTCGTTTAGGAATTCCCAAGCTTTCCGCCGTTTTACCTCGATCACCAGAAAAAAGGATCAAGCGCTCACGAATGATAAATTCTTCAAATTCGTTGACGGCTTGTTTAAGGTCTTTGATCGTCGATAAATCACTCTGTGCGGCAAGATAAGGGTTATCCGTCATACCGCTCGACTGAGTGTTCTGCGGTGAGGTCGCGCGTTGCTCGACCCTGTTCAGTTCGAAATCAAGACACGCAATTCGATTCGCCAAGCTGCCTTCACTCACTTCCAACTCATCACGACACTGTGCACAGCCAAACTCGACCAAAAGCTTCAACTCACGGACATTGCCCGGAAATGAGTACTGTTTAAGGCAATCCAACGCTTTGTAGTGCAGACCCCGAATCTGAGTACCGTGTTGTGAATTGAACTCGGCAACAAAGTGTTGGCTTAATAGTTCAATGTCTTCCAATCGCTCCGACAATTTTGGCAAAGTCAAAGGGTACTGAAACAAGCGGTAATAAAGGTCTTGTCTAAATAGTTTGTTTCGCACTTGAGCAAGCAAATTGACATGTGTTGCAGATACCAAACGAAAATCAGAGCTCAGCTCATTCTTACCGCCGATAGGTCTGAACTTTTTCGTTTCCAGCACTCGTAGCAATTTAGCCTGCAAAGCGAGCGGCATATCACCAATTTCATCTAAAAAGAGCGTTCCACCATTCGCTTGTGCAATCAGACCATCTCTGTCAGATTCAGCGCCAGAGAAGGCACCTTTGCAATAACCAAACAGTTCACTTTCGAGTAAGTTCTCTGGGATAGCGGCACAGTTAATGGCAACTAAAGGTTGCGCACTGCGACTTGAGATTTGGTGAATCGCCTGAGCCACCAACTCTTTACCTGTACCTGTATCGCCTTGAATCATAACGGACAACTGAGAGTCCGCCGCGCTGACTATCTGTTGACGTAGCCTCTGCATCACCGAACTTTTGCCAATCAAAGAGTAAGAAAGTTGCTCGGCGAGATCCCTTCGCTTAGTGTCTCTTTGTATATCACTCAAAGATTCAGCGAGCGTTTGAATATCTCGCTGCTCACGCTCCTTCTCTCCCAATAGCCCCCACTGCTTAGTGAAAATATCGATAAACTTAGCGCCATCATCACTGCTAAAGACATCAGTTACTGCTGTCTTTGCACCTTGCATAAAGAGGATCAATTGCACTTGATTGGAATGGAGAGGCAAAGGGCAAATGAACACACATTCAAACGTGCCAATATTCGATACCAACTCAGTGAAAGCTGTATCTCCCCGCCAAAACAGCAACTCATCTGCCGTCAGCGACATCTGACTCGCGTTTTGGAGTACGTGTGCAAAGGGATTATTTAAATCATTCACCCCCCAAGACGCTTCCACTAGCGGATCATGCGGCACAAGTTCACGACCATCTGATGTTGGCATTAGAAGCAAGCATTTTGATAGACCGAGTTCAGTACTAAGAATCTGAGTAAACTTTTCTGTCAGCTCAAATTTACTGCGCGTAGCGATCAACTCCGTCACCAGTTCTAGCCAATTCGACATAGCTACTCTACCTCACCAATAAACTCACCATCTTGAGCCGCTAGATAGATTCGTTTCACGGGTTTCTGTTCGGAGAGCTTATTCAGTAGTGCGAGAGAGATAGGCGGAAGCAATTGACCTTCAATGATGGCTTCTAACATACGCGCACCATTTTCAGAGCGTGTTGCTCTCGACAAAATCTCATCAATCAATGAGTCCTCGATCACCACTTCAGCGTCATAACGTTCACTAAACAGGTTTTCTAAACGAACTAACTTACCGCGAACAATTTGCTCCAGCACTTCTGGGGTAAGTGGCATGTAAGGAATCACTTCCATACGTGCAAGTAAGGCAGGTTTAAAGAATGCGGCTAACTCAGGATAGAGGGCATCATCAAGTTGATCTAGTCTCTCAGCATGGTCAACTATCGTTTGGAAGCCCAAATTCGATGTCAGGAAAAATACGATGTTTTGGCAATCAATTAAGCGCCCTTCACCGTCTGCGAGCTCCCCTTTATCAAACGCCTGATAAAAAAGGTTAAGTACTTCAGGGTGCGCTTTTTCAACTTCATCAAGTAACACAACAGAGTATGGCATCTTACGAATGGATTCCGTCAGCACACCACCCTCTCCGTAACCCACATAGCCTGGGGGTGAGCCGATTAAACGCGAGACTGTATGCTTTTCTTGATATTCAGACATGTTAATCGTCGTCAAGAACTGTTTGCCGCCATACAAGCTTTCAGCAAGCTGAACCACTGTCTCGGTTTTACCTACACCACTTGGCCCTACAAGTAAGAAAGCCCCTTTCGGACGCCCCGGTCGGCGTAAATCAGCGCGCGCAGTGAGAAGATGTTTGTGGACGCGTTTGATCGCAACATCCTGACCTTTAATCGCTTGACCAAGTATCGTGGTTAAATGAGTGATCTTATGCAGTTCGTCGCTGTTCATCTGGTCAACCGGAACACCGGTCCAGTCCGCCACGACTTCTGCCACTTGTTGGGCGTCAACTTGGGCATAAATCAAACGGTGATCATGAGGAATGGACTCTAACTCTTCATACTTAACGCGAATTTGCGCTAGAGTTTCGCTGCGTTGCTCATCACTAATAGGGGCTTCGTCATTGACTTGCGTTAGAGAAGCTCTAAGTTCAATGATCGTTTCAACTAATTGCTTTTGTTGTTGCCATTGCTCAGTTAAGCGATTGTGCTCTTGCTCGTTTGCAATCTCTTCTGTCTTAAGTTCATCAAGCCTTTGCTGATTAACCTCTTTGCCTAATAACTGAGCGCGTTCAAGCATATCAATTTCAAGTTGGCGCTGATGGCAAGCGGTTTCGATAAAGGCTAAACGCTTTGGTGGGGCGGTAAGGTTGATGGCAATACGTGCACAAGCAGTATCAAGAACATCAATCGCTTTATCCGGCAGCTGTCTACCAGAGATGTAGCGTGCCGAAAGCTCAGCCGCCGCCTTCAGTGCATCATCGGTGATCAGCACATTATGAGTTTGCTCATAGACCGAGTTTAATCCTCGCAGGATATCGACCGCTTGTTCGACGCTAGGTTCATCTAACTTAACGAGTTGGAAGCGACGTGTAAGCGCTGGATCTTTCTCAAAGTACTTTTTGTATTCTTTCCATGTGGTTGCAGCAATCGTTGACAGCTCACCACGAGCGAGAGCTGGCTTGAGCAAATTCGCCGCATCCCCACTTCCTTCTTGGTTACCCGCACCAATGAGGTTATGAGCTTCATCAATAAACAAGATGATCGGTTTTGGCGAGTGCTTAATCGCTTCAATGACGCCTTTTAGACGCTTTTCAAATTCTCCTTTCACAGATGCACCCGCTTGGAGCAATCCTAGGTCTAAAGAGTAGAGTTCGACACCTTGAAGTGGCAACGGAACGGAGCCCGCAACAACACGAAGCGCTAAACCTTCAATCATGGCACTCTTACCAACACCTGCATCACCGACCACAATCGGGTTGTTTTTACGGCGACGGCAAAGAATATCAATCATCAAATTGATTTCACTTTCTCGACATAACACTGGGTCGAGTTCGTTCTGACGCGCTTGTTCTGTCACGTTAGTGCAGTACTTGGTCAGCAGAGATGTATCGGAGTTTTGCGTAGTAAGCGCTTTCGGCTGTTCTGCGACTTGTGTCTCTGAAGAATCAGACAAGATAACATCAAAGTGCTTTTTCAAGTTTTCACGATTGATCACGTCCAACAAACGAACGAGTTTCTGATCCATATAACGATCTGCACGAGTGAGCGCTGCGAGTAAAATCGCGCCAGAGCGCAGTTCTGTTTGATTCAGATCCGTGGTGGAAAGCAACCAAGCTTCTTGAACAAGCTCGACAAGTAACGGAGAAAACGCAGGGTAGCCATCTAAATACTGACCCCGAACAAAACTACTGGATATCGCCTGTTTAACATCATCTAGGGCTAAGTCAGACTGTTTTAAAATGACTCGAATATCCGAAAGTGGATTGTCTAAAAGAACCTCAAGATAGTGTTCAAACGTAATTTCACTGTGCTGGCGCTCCATACAAACAGTTGCAGCCTGTTCAAGGGCGAGCTTGCTCTGTTGATTTAGTTTCGAGATGAGTGTTGGTAGTTCAATGCGTATCACGGCAATCACCTAGCCTTTAATTATTCTAGTTATAAGATTTGTTTTAATTGTTCGATTACGTCACTGGTTTTGACGTGTAACAGGTAGCTATAGACAAGGAAGGTTCCTCCCCAAAGCAATATGAAACCGGCAAATACCGACCACAATGGGATTTGCTTACTGAGCTTGTATTTGGAACGCACGACGTGCTCTGTCGCACTGGTTAGATGAGAGATGTCCACCTCATGATCTTGATTGATCAACTTGTGTAACTGTGAGATGACTTTTTCCCGTTCCAACTGACCGGACTCAATAACACGGTACTTACCTTCAAAACCTAAAACCAAACACTGGTAGATAAATTCAAGCAAGGGCTTGTATTGTTGAGGCTCAGTTTCAAGTCGCTTAAGAATGGTAAACACTTTCTCTCCACCCCAGGTTTCATTGTGAAAGCGTGACAACATGGAATGTTCAGCCCAGATAGTCGAAGCACCCCACGCCGTCCCCATCACAGCTTCATCGAGGAAAGTGCACAAGATATAGCGATAAGCCATTAACACTGCATGCTCATAACCTTGCTCCGTTAGCTCAATTTCGATGGTCTTAATTTCCTCGATGGTTTGAGCGTAAATCGCTTCAATATTGTTGCATTCAGACAGCTGTCGAACTCGCAGTGATAAACCGAGAAGTGGCGTCGCCGCATCAATAAGAGGGTTAGAGACACTCCCCCTAAGCTGAAACCAATAATCTTGGTCATGGTTGATTTTTTCTACATCGTCGTGGAGTAAGCCGCTGAACTCACCCTGTTTCTTATTGTTATCCATGGATTAACTCCTAATCGCCCAGAACTGGAGATCAAGTTCTTCAAAAGCAGCGGCCACATGGAAAGCGAAACCACTAGAATGCGCTAGCATTCCCCATTCAGTGCTGGTTTTATCAAGTTGGTAATAGGTATAGCCTGCGTGGTAAGGCAGTTGTCGAGGAGCGACGGGCAAGACCACTAAAGGGATGCCCGGCAGTTGAAGTGAAATAAGCTCACGTATTTTCTCAACCGACGACACTTTCGTTTGTTGCGTAAATTGACGACGCAATTCATCCATAGGCATACGAGCTTTAACAGCAATGATAAAGTCAGCCGTATCCATCAATTGAGGATCCTGAATCGCCGCAACCATTAAGCCGTACTTACGTTTGTCTAGTTGAATTGAGACTGCTCTAGGCTCTAGAACAACGCTGAGTGACTGACGCAAATTGCGAATAAGCGGCCAGAACGATTCCGTTGGCATATCGTGGTTGTAACTCTCCGTTTTAGGTGGCAAACGACTTTCGTCGGTAAAGGTCGCCAACTCTCCGGCAATCGTAGACAAGCACTCAAACAGGCGTTCAGGATGGAGGCTTCCCAGCTCAGCGAGGTGTTGGATCTGAGGTTGTAATCGGTTTAACGCTTGTAACAGCATAAAGTCAGAAACGTCCGCCACACCACCTTGAGATGGAGAGCTAATACGTTGTGCGATGTTCTTCGCTCGCTCACGCATTAAACCTGATATCTCGTTCACAAAACGGTGCAATACCAAGTTTCCAGCCACATTAACATGACAAGGGAAGAAATCAGGGTCCATCACGACACTGCCATCAGGTCGCTTCTCCAATATGCGCCCCACCGCCATCGATGCATAAGCACTTCTATCCTCTTTCTCCAACATCAGTTGGACACGCATCGGGGAAACGTCAATCGTTGTCATGTCCCCCTGCAAAGTATGGACATCGCGAACCTCAAGCCGACGGCTTTCGTAACGTCCAGTACCTTGAGCATCTGGCCAATTAATTTCCATCAGTGACTCACTGCGAAGAGGAATCGCTAAATAAACCAACTGGTTTGCGAGAGACGCATCATCAATATCCAATGCATCAGGCAAGGTGTCTTCTTGCGGAATACGAAAAACCGTTCCATCAGGCATGATGCCAACTGCTCGCTCGATAGCGATACGACCAAACGATAAATATTCTGGATTGAGCGAAAACTCAGATACACCATACAGATAACGACTTACCGAACTCAAACGCTCATCGATGCAATATTCCGTATAGCGTTGTTGTTGCTGGAAATGCTGTGGTTTGATAAACAAACCTTCATTCCAAATAACACGATTTCGTGAAAACATCTTATCTATTCCACCTTTTCCAACTTAACGTCGTAGTCACTAAGAAGCATCAGTAAGTGATACTCTCTGCCTTTATTAATTACTTTGACGGCCTTCTTCCATTCGCTCAGTTCGATGTCAGAAAATTTCGCCATAATCCCGATGTAGTTCGTCTCTTCATCGACCTCAATGGCGTTGACGAACTTGAACTGACCGGGTAACAAAACGTAGTCGTAACTTTTAACAAAGTTACTTTTCAGCGCTTTCTCGTAGTCTTCTTCCATCTGGTCGTAACTAGAAGACATAAACATCGAGTCATCCACCAGCTCAAATACTTGGATCTCCACTGGAGAAGCTTGCCCCAAAATACTTGGGTTAACTTCCTCTCGCGCGACAATGCTAAAGGTGACCTTGGTCGGCAACTCAGTCGGATCATAAGGCTGAGGTTCACTGCTACAGCCAATGAGAAACATCGAGAAAGCGCATATCCATAGCAAATATCTCACCTTTAGAACTCCAGCTGTTTCTCACGGATTTTCTTGTCGTACGCCTGCTCAAAAATTTCCCAGAACAGTTTTTCGAAACCTTGTTGGCGATGTGAGGCGAGCTCTCGGTAGTAGTTGCAGTACATGTTCCAAGCCCAAGCATCGTTATTTTGGCCAATATCTTGGTGAGGACGTTTATAGTTTTGGAATCGGCGCAACAGCACTTGTGGTGAAAACGCATTCAGAACTTGCGTTAACGCTTCTCCCGTCGCATGTTGCATCGCTTCGTTGTGGGCTTGAACATTCTTTAAGCTCTCTTCAATCGCTGCAGGAGCCGAAAGGTGCACGGCACTTTTCTCAGAGTCGTACAGAGTCTTAATGGTTTCTTCATATGACAAACCAAGACGTAGTGGGTTATCTTCAATCGGTTGAAGGTTTCTATTTAAGGTACCAAAACGTCCTTCACTCACGTGTTGGTGAAGTTCCAAAATGCCCTGTATACACGCTTGTAATGATTCACCCATCTCTTGGGATAGCATATGCATACGTTCAATGTCATCGGTATGGTTGACGTTCGCACCTAGCCCATTAAGCATTGGCCCTGTTAATAGGTGCCCTCCCGTATTGGCAAGGTTTTTAACGGCTGCCGGCTCCGACTGAATACTTTTTGCTACTTCTTCCTCTAGCAAATCTAGTGTTTGCTCATCCATTTGAAAGTCCTCTGAAACGTTGTTAGCTGCTATTTGTTGAGACTCAAGCGGCACCGCTCGGTCTGATTTTAATGTGGGTTGTTCTGTTTTCGCACTTTGACGCTTAGACTGCTTTTTGCCGCCAAACCCAAAGCTAAGAATTCTTTTCAGTGACATCGAAGATGAAATTTCGTTGTCGCTGTCAGCTTGCACGGTGAAGTTAGGATCCCTTAATGTGAGGTCGTTTTCAGGAACCAGTCCTTGCGTGTCAATTTCCGCATTAACGTCCACCAACTCTCCATCAATCAAAGACTCTTCTTTGTTGGGCGAAATCAGCTTATCCAAAGCGGCGATTGGATCTGAGTTTTCAACTTGCTCCTTTTGCTCATCGTAGTCGCCATCGGGCACTTCATCAGAAAGCAGGTCATCGTTCGTCGTTTCGAACATACTTGCTAAAGAACCCGTGGTGTTGTCTTCTTCTAGATCACCTAAGGCAACTCGCACTTGGTAGGGGCCGATTTGAATGTGATCTTTGTGAACCAGTTTCGCCAGCAAATCTTTGCCAATCGGCATTTCTGTACCATTGATATAAGTCTCGCCACATAGATCTTTGAGGCAGAACGCGCCATCGTGCACTACGATTTCACAATGCTGCGGATAAATATGACCACTAGTGTCTTTAAGCACCCATTTGGAATCCAATGACGAACCTATTACGCCTCCGTTTGCATCCCAATCCATTCGCACAGATAAGCCCGACTCCAACTTCTGAGCATTGATAATCAAAAGGTTTAAATTGAGTTTTTCAGTCGTTTCCATCATTACTGCCTTACCTGAATGAGTACGCTTTTGTCTTTTTCGTTGGTTCCAAGAAAGGAAGTCCAACCAAGCGCTATGTCCGCAGATCCACCTAACACAAAGTCAGGCGCTTCGTTATCGTCCATCGTCAGCTCTAGGTCATACGCCATCTGCTCACGCAAAATGAGCTCGACCAATTTACACAGAGGTCCGAACTCTTGACCTGAAGGTAAGAAGTCGGAGAATTTTTTTCTCGATAACCGGCTAATACAAATAGTAAATTTGCCGTTACAATCGACCACTGATTCCCCAACCATTGATGACACCCCAAGTTGAGAGTTGGCGCTCCCCACGCGAGTTTGCTGCGAGGGGTCAATTCTTACTGTACGTCGCGTCCACTGCCTAATCTCGACCTCTTCGAGATCAAAGCAGTGTGCAATGATTCCCGACACCACTTGAGGCGAGCGACTACGTCCGGCGAGTGTTCCCGAATAAGCCAACATCTTGCACCAGTTGATTGGTGTGTCCCCTCGGAGGTCAGGCGATCCTAGACCGACCAATGACAGCAATTGCGCTGAGAAGTCATCTTGCGCATCTGGCTGAAAGCGCACAAAGTAGCGATATTTTCTCCAGATTCGATAAACCAAATTGATCAGGCGGTTATTAAAAAAATCCACAAACGGCAGCTTGGCACCACCAGGCTCTTCATTTAATAACTGCTCAACCACGTACCCGGGAAGCGGTGACTGCGCACCTGACAGCCCAAAGAAATTGGTCATCATGACCATTCTCTCGTCGTTGAATAGATCCAATCGATTCACATCCGACGGAGAGAAGCCTAGGCTTGGGTTGGCACTAAACACTAATTTGCACTGCCGCTCCCAGATATCCTCTTCTGGATTCATCTCATTCAGTTTTTGTAGCAACTCAACAAGCTGATAGAAATTGTATTCGTGGACATCATTTGGCATCGCTACCATTTCAGGCAGCTCTACTCTTTCCACTAAATCAGTGGCTGCATCCCTGCCTGAGTACCCCATGTGTACCTCTCTTGATTAGTGATATTGACCACGTGTAATTCATGGAATGAGTTAATGCTCGCGTACAGGGCAAAGAAATGGCTCAACACTGTCCCAAATAGGAACAAGTCACCTTCTGAACCAAAGCCTGATTGATCCATATGCAGCGTCGATTGAAGACCACGAACCGGTAACCCTCTTAGAATCTTATCTACTGGTTTAGACTCTATCTTGTGAATCGCATCTAACCTCTGTCTCGATACCATCTCTGCCTGCCTATCAACCAAAGCTTTGAAATCGTAGGCTCTAAGTACGCTGCTAAGGGCATCTTTTGACAGCAACGATAAATAATTCAGTGACAAGTTAGAGATGAGTGTCCATAGCAAGCTGCCATCCAAAACGGGGCGTAGTGATTGCGAAGGCACAGAAATATTGGTGAAGGTAGCAAACGGTGGCGAGGTATCCGTCATCATACAGATATCCCCCACACCCAACTCGAGTGGTAGCAGTCTGTTGGTACAGTTGAGCTTAATTGAGACCGCTTCATCAACATCAAACGATGTCGTTTCATCGCTTCGGACAAATGAGATAAAGGATTCAAAACCATCAGCGCGAATACTATCTTTGACACGTAACCGGTAATAGAGAGCCGTTCGATTTCTTACCCTTTCAACTTCATGCTGAAAACTTTCAAACGATGAATAAATACGCTCAGTTCCGCGAACTCTTTTTCCTTGAGATGTGGTGTCTTGCCATCCCGAAACACTTTCTATGTTAAATATTTCATAGTGGGATGGCTTACGGCTTGACGGCACCACTCTATACTCCGACTGACGACCAGTCAGCGAGATAGGGTCTGCATCGTGTTTAAACAGATTAATGATTGGTGTGCAATACAGCTGAAAATTCTCTTTTGTGATCCTTACGTCGACAGGAAGCGTTTTGGAGAAATGCAGCTTAAGCGTGAACTGTCCTGTCACATTTTTAGGGATCGCCTTATCGAGACCTGATAGATCAAAGAAATGAAACGCCTCAGAAAAGGATAAGTATTCTTGTAGGATTCGATAGCCTTCATACACATTGGTCGGATACGGCAGCAACGCATCCTCACTATCAAAACCTACGGGTTTGAAATGATCTTTTGCTAGAGGAAACTCAGTGCCAGCAACATCGATGCTGATTTTATCAAGGTAGTGATTTAACCAAAGGTAAAGCATTTGTGAGCTGTACTGATCTCCACCTAGGTAAAAGCGGAGACTGTCCAGCAACGAATGACCAACGTTAACATCGCCAATAAGTTTTAATTCAATATCAATCGTAGAGGCATCTCTCGTGTGCTGGGCTTTGACATCATGACAGCCCAATGGATAAAGCTTCACTTCTCGACAAGTTTGAAATTGGCATTTCGTGCCAAGTACCGGCTTACTGTCGACTTTGGTCCCTTTAGCGATAACGTGTTGCTCGCTGAGACCCGTCTTTGGAGTAAAAGCCAATATACACATGCTAGGGATCGGCCTTAGATAATTAGGCCACAACATGTTAATCATTGAGTGGGTCAGTTCAGGGAACTCATCTTCCACTTTTTGTCTCAGTCTCGCGGTCAGAAAAGCAAAGCCTTCTAGTAGACGTTCAACGTCCGGATCCATGGTTCTGCCATGGAGAAAACGAGAAAGCTGAGGGTGAATTTCCGTAAACTCTCGCCCTTGCTCCTTTAAAAAAGCCAGTTCCTCTCTGAAGTACTTATCTTGAGTCATAATCCCTAAATCACTCGATATTTTCTGTTTTGGTCGAGCAGCAAACTGAACTGAACGCGATCATGTATTGCTTCACTGTTGATTTCCGCTGTAATTTTGAATTTCAACGACAGGGGACTGTAGCTATCGGTTTCAGGCACAACTTCGACCTTCTGTAGCCTAGGCTCAAAGTTATTCAGACAATCCTGAATAGCGAAGGTGATTTTAAGAGACAAATCAAGCGTATCTAGCGTCGCATCATTAAAGTCGATTAGGCCTAACTCTCGTGAGCTTTGAGCACCACCAACACGTGTGTTTAAAATTCTCGAAACATTCAGCTTGATTGACTTGAGCACATCGCTGGCATCAGGTCCTTGAGTTAAAGAGACGTTATTAGAGTTGGCTTCTAAACGTTCGAAGAAGCCAACACCAAACGTACTTTCTTCCGGTGCAAAGTACGCCATATTTATTACGCCTGATCTAAACGACCAACCAAGGACAGTTCGAAGTTCGCACCCATGTATTTAAAGTGAGGACGGACAGACAGAGAAACCTGGTACCAACCTGGATTACCCTCTACGTCAGCAACTTCAATCTTCGCGGCGCGAAGTGGGCGACGACTGCGTACGTCTGCCGGCGGGTTCTCCTGATCAGCAACGTACTGCTTAAGCCACGTATTTAGCTCACGCTCTAAATCTTGACGCTCTTTCCATGAACCAATTTGCTCACGCTGCAAAACCTTGATGTAGTGGGCTAAACGGTTGACGATCATCATGTAAGGTAACTGCGTACCCAGTTTGTAGTTGGTTTCCGCTTCTTTTCCTTCCTTAGTATTGGGAAAGATTTTTGGCTTCTGAATAGAGTTTGCAGAGAAGAACGCAGCGTTGTCGCTACCTTTGCGCATTGTCAGTGCAATGAAGCCTTCTTCAGCTAACTCAAATTCTTTGCGGTCAGTAATTAATACTTCCGTTGGAATCTTCGCTTGCAACGCACCCATAGACTCAAATAGGTGTACTGGCAAATCTTCAACGGCACCACCACTTTTCGGACCAATAATGTTTGGACACCAACGGTATTTAGCGAAGCTGTCTGTAAGACGTGTTGCAAAGGCGAAAGCCGTATTACCCCACAGATAGTGCTCATGAGATTCTGTAACACTTTCTGTGTAGTTAAATGATTTGATTGGATTTTCTGCTGGGTCATAAGGAACACGCAGAAGAAAACGAGGGGCAGTTAGACCGAGGTAACGTGCATCTTCAGACTCACGTAGTGAGCGCCATTTGGTGTATTTCGGGCTCTCAAAGATCGATTTAACGTCTTTAATGTTTGGAAGCTCTTCAAACGAGTCGATACCAAAGAACTCAGGACCAACACTTGAAATAAATGGAGCATGAGCCATAGCACCAAGTGCACCCATATATTGAAGCAGCTTCATATCTGGTGTAGAAGGCGTAAAAGTAAAGTTACCCAAAATTGCGCCCGTTGGTTCGCCACCAAATTGACCATAGCCAGAAGAATAGACATGCTTGTATAGACCTGATTGTGTCGTTTCTGGTGCAAACTCAAAATCTTCAAGTAACTCTTCTTTGGTCACATGCAGCAGGTCAATCTTGTTGTTTTCACCAAAATCAGTGCGATCAACGAGCAGTTTCAAACCACGCCAAGCAGACTCCATTTGTTGAAACTGGCTGTCGTGCAAGATTTCATCCATCTGCGCGCTAATTTTTTTATCTAACTCAACCAGCATTTGATCAACAAGAGACTTATTGACCGCTTCTTCCGCTTGTTCAGAACCAATTAAGTTTTCGATGAACGCCGCAACGCCTTTTTTGGCAATATCGTAGCCTTCTTCAGTTGGCGCGATCTTAGTCTGCGCCATGATTTCATCCAGTAAGCCGCCTTCAGCCAGCTGGGGTCTTTCAAGTACCGTTTCTGTAGACATCAGGTTTTTCCTAATCCATTAAATGACGAATGTTATTGGTCAGTATTTTGTTCTATTTAGCGTCTTCACTGACAAGGTTTAGCTCTTCGAGAAGCTTGTCACGCGAGTCTTGTGAATGCAGCAACTCTTGTAAGCGATCTCGGAAAGCTGGAATGTTGCCTAGTGGACCTTTTAACGCAACCAATGCTTCACGAAGTTCGATAAGCTTCTTAAGCTCAGGAACCTGACCAGCAATGGAGTCCGGTGCAAAATCAGCCAATGATTTAAAATTCAATTCAATAGGCAGTTCTGCATTTTCATCTTCAGTAAGCTTGCTTTTCACTGAAGTCGTCAGACGCAACTCACTTTCACGCATCACAGATTCAAAATTGTTCTTATCTACTGAAACGGTACTGCGCTCTTCAACAGGGGTATCTTCGGTGTGGCCCTTAAAGTCCCCAACAACCAATGTTTTGAGTGGAAGTTCAACTTCAGCTTGAGCGTCTCCTGTAGCCGGAATATATTTAATATTAATCCGCTCTTTAGGAGCTACGCTTCCTTCCTTAGACATAATCAAAGTTCTCCGATATTAAATTTAAAAGGAATGGCATTTATATTGACAATAAAGTAATCAGCCGATTGCTCGCAAAGAACACCAGGCTGAATAATTCTACTATCAGATAATAATTACAGATTTATAAACATCTAATTTGACATTTCACTAATTTAGCGATCGCTATCTTTTATATTAAGATCACAATCCATCAAACAACTATCGCACACTAAATTACCGAACGTCGTCTGCGAAAAATGATTTATTAATAAGTATTCCAAAGATAGTCATAGTGGTAAAAATAGTTGATTTCAGACAGTTCATTTTTAAATGCTTCGGAGTGAGGAATTTGAACGTCTGTGATTCGATCTAAGGTTTGTTGATAATTAGCCTCAACCTGCCGGTATATACTACTGAATCTGTCTTGTCCGGCATTTTCTAAATAGAGTTCATAGTATGCCTTTGCCTTTACCAAATCGGTCGTGACAAAGCGGTATCGGAGACTGTTGCCACTATAGATATTGCCTAGCGTAACTAAAGAGGTAATGTCTCCTTGCGTCAGACCAGCCTCTCTCCACTCAAGAGCTTCCTGAAACTTGCCATTAGACTCCAAGATAGCGACATACCGCTTGATCGCAGGAATATACCCCGCTGTCGCTGCGTTTAAGTATAGGCTGCGCGACTTTTCGAATCGTTCACTTGCGAAGAAGTAATCACCTTCCCCATTCTCCAGCCTTTGCGCACTGGTCATGTAAGCGTTAGGTATTTCGAACGCCATAGCCTTATCTAAGTAATACTCAGATAGGTCGGCGTCTGAAGCGTGAAAATAGTCTGATAAATATAAATAGGCGAGACCCGGTGACTTAGCCCCCATCTCAATCAGGCTGTTATAGTACTGAGTCTTATATTTGTCGCGCTTTGCAACGCTTAACCAGTCCCCATAACGATACAGATACTTAAGAGCGGGTTTGCTCCCGGCTTGCGCAGCTTTTATCAAGTAGTCTCTTGCATAGCCCGTAGCTCTTACACTGTCTTGGAAACCCATCATCTCCATCGCGTACGCATAGGCGCCATCAGGATGATCATTATCTGCTGAATACTTGAGATAAGCTCTCGCTTCTGTGTTGCGAAACTGCGCTCGAAGCAGCTTGCCATACTCATAAGCCTCTGCCGCCGACATTTTCTCGACATCATAATTTTCAATGGCCAACGCACTGAAACTATACGTAACAGTGGCTAGAATAATGGACAGCAGTTTGGTGAACTTTTGCACGACTACCACCCTGTGACTCGACATCATAACCGATCAGTTTCCCTACTCTCGCCGCAGGTTATTATAATATTTTACCGTACCAGAACCTGCTATTTAAGGCATGAGTTACATACCATCACCAACTTCTAGAGGCCGAAAACAACCCTACTTAATCATCATATTTCAAAAAAAATAACTAAGAATAAACTTACGTAATATTAGGAAATATCTGAGTATCAAATATTAAAATAAATACCAAATTAATCATTCGCTAATTTTAGGCAAATGACAGCCCGTAGATCAAGCAATTTCTTGCTCACCACTTAATCAACAATTAGCCCATTAACAATAAATTGGCTAATAAAATAGCATTCCTTTATTTATACGGTTTATAGTTCCAAATAAATGGCATCATAAATACAATATGCATTATTAATATCACTATTATTAACATCTTTTATACTTGATGTATTGGTTCAAACTTAATTTGCATTATGGTGATCCTAGTTCCATAACAACCAGATGATAAATTACAAAAAGATAAATAGCCGTGAACCACGAAAATCCACTCAGATCGTCATATTTCCTAGAGTATTTATTCCATTTTTATCATCCAATTCACTAAAAAAATTTTCCTATGCGATAGATTTTGCTTATCAGGTAGAGACTGTACTCAAAGACATTAGTGATAAAAGTCACACTTTTTGCTAACATGCTACTAAATTACGTTAAGGATTATCAGTTATGGAATGTCGCTTAGGTTGTGGGGCATGTTGTATCGCTCCGAGTATTTCGTCGCCAATACCAGGTATGCCAAATGGTAAGCCCGCAGGGGTTCGCTGTATTCAACTCAATGACGACAATCTATGTCGGTTATTTGGTCAGAAAGAACGTCCTAAGGTTTGTCACGACTTTAAGCCTTGCCCGGTCGTTTGTGGTTCGACGAACGCCGAAGCGATAAGCAATATTACTGAACTCGAAGCATTAACATAGATCGAGTCTCTAGAATATCGATTTGAAATCGTCAATCGCACCTTCTCGCTAGTCCAAATAGTGAGTGTTTATCTCACTTTCCTACAAATTTTCGTTTCAGTTTTTAGAATCATAAAACTATTCCTTTCGTTCGCTGTTTGGCTCACACAATCATGACATTTGTTGCCTATGTTCTATATGTGTTTCCAATCAAACTTTAGGAATAACCTAATGAATAAATACTTTGCAGAATCTTTTGGCACTTTTTGGCTAGTGCTTGGCGGCTGTGGCAGCGTAGTGTTGGCAGCCGGCTTCCCTGATGTTGGCATCGGACTACTTGGCGTATCTCTTGCGTTTGGTTTAACTGTATTAACTATGGCATTCGCTATCGGCGATATTTCTGGCTGTCATTTAAATCCAGCGGTAACTATCGGCTTGTGGGCAGGTGGTCGATTTGAAGGTCGAAACGTTCTTCCATACATCGTGGCTCAAGTGATTGGCGGACTTATCGCAGCAACGGTTCTTTACTTTATTGCGACAGGACAGTCGGGGTTTGACGTCGCGGCGTCAGGTTTTGCGGCCAATGGCTACGGCGAACATTCTCCAGGTCAATACTCATTGACAGCTGCACTGCTCACCGAAGTCGTGATGACGATGATGTTCCTCATTATCATCATGGGTGCGACAGACAAACGTGCTCCTCAAGGTTTTGCTCCGATTGCGATCGGATTGGGTTTGACACTGATTCATTTGATCAGCATCCCTGTTACTAACACGTCAGTAAACCCTGCTCGTAGTACAGCTGTTGCTGTTTTCGTCGGTGACTGGGCTACCACTCAGCTTTGGTTGTTCTGGTTAGCACCTATCGTCGGTGCCGCTCTTGGCGCTCTCGCCTACCGTTCGTTTGCAGGTTCTCAAGAGTAACAGACGTTATAAAAAAGCCGCGATAGATATCGCGGCTTTGCTTTTATTTGGAATGATTACAGCTTATGTCGGCCAAGTAGCGAATGAGAAAGTGTCGTACCATCAACGAGCTCTAACTCACCACCAACAGGAACACCATGAGCAATACGGCTTGCTAACACGTTGCTTTCTTTACACAATTCCGCGATATAGTGAGCCGTCGCTTCACCTTCAACCGTCGGGTTTGTGGCTAGGATAACTTCCGAAATGTCCCCTCGACGTAGTCGATAGTCCAGAACATCAAGGCCGATATCACTCGGACCAATACCGTCTAGAGGCGACAAGTGCCCCATCAATACGAAGTATCGACCTGAGTACTGACCTGTTGCTTCTACCGCAGCTATATCTGCCGGACTTTCTACCACACAAAGTTGACCATTTTCCTGACGTTTAGGATTGGTACAGATGTGGCAAACGTCTTCTTCCGTGAAGGTTCTACACTCATTACAATGCCCAATTTCGGTCATTGCCTGACTCAGTGCATCGGCTAATTGTAAGCCGCCCTTTCTATCTCGCTGTAACAAATGAAAGGCCATACGCTGTGCCGACTTAGGGCCAACCCCAGGCAGACAACGTAAGGCCTCCATCAATTGCTCCAGCATATGACTGGTGCGCATTATCTAACCTTGTTGATTAGAAAGGCATTTTCATACCAGGTGGAAGTTGCATGCCACCGGTAATACTTGCCATTTTCTCTTTTTGAGTTTCTTCAACACGACGTGCAGCGTCGTTAAAAGCGGCGGCGATAAGGTCTTCAAGCATCTCTTTATCGTCTTCCATCAAGCTGTCGTCGATTTCAACGCGACGTACACTGTGGCTACCAGTAATGGTCACTTTCACAAGGCCAGCGCCAGACTCACCTGTTACTTCCATATTTGCGATTTCTTCTTGAAGCTTTTGCATGCGATCTTGCATTTGCTGGGCTTGCTTCATTAGATTGCCCATACCGCCTTTACCAAACATGTTAATCTCTCTGGTTATTTAGCTTGTTTCGTTATTAGATGGGGGCTGGCTCATTACGATTCAACCCCGTAAAATCAAATCGGTCTGACGCTTTCACTGTCGAGTTCAGCTGCAAACCTTTTTTGGATGAACTGGATATTCGGATCACTTTCCAGACTGTCAAAAGCGCGCTGTAAACGCCCTTGATACAACTTATCTCTTAACTCTAGAGGCGTCTCGCCACTTTCACCAATCTCAACACTCAAGTGACACTCTTGGTTAAGAACCCGGTTTAATTCCCCAAGCAACTCACTTTGTGCTCGATCTGTATTTAGATGCGCTTGCGATGCTCTCAACACTAAGGAAATGGACGCGTCACTCTTCTGGAAATGTGAGTTTAACGCCAACTGCTCAGTCAGCTTGGCCGTCGACAGTTGGCTGATTAACTTGGCCCACTCGCTCTGTTCTAGACTTTCTTGTACCAGCTTCTCCACCATTTCTGGTGTTTTTTCATGCTCTAACGCTTGCTTTAGTAAGGTTGGCGTCAGCTCAGTTTTAACCGTGTTTATCTGTGGCAGCGACGGTTTCCAGCGATACGGTTCATCGTCTGCCTCAGGTGTTGCATTGACATTCGGGTTAGACAATGGCGACACCTGCTCGGTTCCTGCGTGTTTTTTTGCTACACGGTCTAGAACAGATTCTGGTTTTGCAGATGTCGCATTAGCCTTTTTTGGCGTATTCCCTTGCCCTGAATTCAACCCATTGCGTTGAGAGCGGAGTTGATGCCTCAATCCAGCGACTCGAGAAGGTGCACTTGATTGTTGTGGCTGAGAAGGCTGTTCAATCGGTGCGGCAGAACTGGGCTGATTGCCTTGTTGTTCGTAATACTGCTGTACTTCATCATAGTTCGGCGGCTCAGGCATGTAATCGGCAGCCGGAGGAGCATCATAGTGTGCCACTGGTGGCATCTCTGGTTGACTAGGGCTCGCCTGAAGGACAGGCTCAGCAGTTTGATTGGTCGGCTGCATTGAGGATGTGGCAGAGCGAGATGAGGCATGACTCTGCGTAGGCGTCGTCATCTGCACTTGGGGTTCTACAGCAACAGAAATAGAGTTTGCTTGTGTTTGCGATGCAGGTCTAAACGCCATCATACGCAAAAGAATCATCTCTAAGCCAGTTCTCTCCGACGGTGCTAAAGGAAGGTCTTGTCTCCCTTTAAGCGCAATTTGGTAATAAAGTTGAACATCTTGTGGCGACAGCTGACGGCTCAATAGCGCCACTTTCTCTGCATCAGGCTGAGATTGGTCTAAGGTGGCAGGTAACGCTTGGTACATGGCTAAACGATGCAGTTGCGCAGCTAACTGCTGTAGCAAACCATCCCACTCAACACCATTTTGTGCAAGTGCTGTAACACAATCCATCACGACCTGAGGTTGTTTGGAGCTAATCGCTTCGAGCAGGTGTAAGGCTTGATCTGTATCTAGCGTACCCAGCATGTGCGCGACGCTGTCAGTCAAGACTTGTCCATTGCCGAGTGCGATAGCTTGGTCAGTCAAACTCAACGCATCACGCATACTGCCATCAGCAGCATGGGAGATCATTCCCAAGGCTCGTGCCTCTGAAACAACTTTTTCTTGCTGTAGGATATGATCGAGCTGTTGATGAATGTTGTCGACGCTGATCGGCTTCAAATGAAACTGGAGACAGCGCGATAAAATCGTTACCGGCAGCTTCTGTGGATCAGTGGTCGCTAACAAGAACTTCACATACTCAGGCGGCTCTTCCAGTGTTTTCAATAAGGCATTGAAACTGTGGCGAGACAGCATGTGTACTTCATCGATGAGGTAGACTTTAAAACGACCGCGTGCAGGTTTGTACTGCACGTTGTCGAGGAGTTCACGAGTATCTTCAACCTTAGTACGAGACGCCGCATCGATTTCGAGCAGATCAACAAATCGTCCTTCATCGATCTCTCTACAAGTATCACAAACCCCACAAGGTGTGGCTGTAATGCCTGTTTCGCAGTTCAGACCTTTAGCAAACAGACGTCCAATCGTCGTTTTACCGACGCCTCGCGTTCCACTAAATAGATAAGCGTGGTGGAGACGATTCTTTGCTAAAGCATTCTCTAATGCAGTTAAAACGTGGGCCTGACCAACCACTTCATTAAACTTAGTTGGTCGCCACTTTCGCGCTAAGGCAAGATAACTCATGAAACTATACTCACTAATAACCTACCCGATTAATGTCCTTCAAACTCACAAATGCTGTAAACGTTAAGGCCAAGGCCTTCAAGACGTTTGTCACCACCGATTTCAGGAAGGTTAATCACAAATGCAGCGTGCTCAACAACACCGCCGAGTTGACGGATTAGTTTCGTTGTCGCTTCGATAGTGCCGCCAGTTGCCAAAAGGTCATCAACAACCAGTACCTTGTCACCTTCTTTGATTGCATCAGTATGAATTTCTAGGGTATCTGTACCGTATTCAAGCTCGTATGATTGAGCAACGGTCGCACGAGGCAGTTTACCTGGCTTACGCACTGGTACAAAACCGACACCAAGCTCAAGAGCTAATGGCGCTCCAAATAGAAAACCGCGTGCTTCTGTACCAACGATTTTGGTAAAACCCATATCTTTGTACTTTTCAACCAGTAGTTGAATCGTCGCTTGGTAAGCACTTGCGTCTTCCATAAGACTGGTTACATCACGGAAAAGAATGCCTGGTTTTGGGTAGTCAGCAATGCTCTTGATGCTAGATTTGATCTGCGCAATTGTTTCAGTTGTCATAACTCTTTACTTAGATTGGCTAGGTTGGTTGACCAAGTTACAGGTAACGATAACCAACGATTAGCATGGTTCTCAGCACAATCTAAACTAAGGCTATAACCGAAACAGTCACCAAGTTTATTGTGCCTAAAAACAAACGCCCACTCTAAAAGCGGGCACACTTCCTAGCAATCTTAGTGATTTTCTTCGCTGTCGGCAAGGTGCTCCATCACAGGCAAACGAATAAACCAACTCAGCAAAACTATCAGCATCAAAACTAGCATAATCTTTAACCAGAAATGCGGTACTACCCAGATTGAAAACGCAAAACTCAGCAAGATGCATACCGCTCCACGCTTTTTAACTTTCGCGGTAACAGCGCGATTTTTGTGCCAGTTAGTTAGCATCGGCCCAAACGTTTTATGGTGCCTTAGCCAATAGTGGAAGCGTGGACTGCTGCGCATAAAACACGCACTAGCCAGCAGAATAAAAGGGGTGGTAGGTAATAGAGGAAGGAATATACCGATGATGCCTAAAACTAGGCTGAGCATACCAACAAATTTGAGAAAGAGTTTACGAATATTGATGGCATGCTCCGAAGTCTGGTTTAGAAGCCCGCGTATCCATTTAACACGCGAATCCAGGTAAGAGTCGCTGGAAGCGTCGGGATAAGTAGTACTGCTATAAATCCTAGAAAGTAAAAAATATTATATGGTTCTTTAAAATCTTTGTCTGCCATGAGCTCACTTCTCAAATTGTAGGTGACGACTTATTGCCCAAACCATTAACTTAATGTTAAGGAAATGGGCTATTTTTGTTTATGGCGGACTATACCCTAATCAGACGGTGACAAACACTGACTAAGATTAGGGTTTTAGGAAACTGTGATGCTCTGCGCTACGCTTTCGCTCCTTGATAAATATCGAGACTAAAACTGCTTGAACCGAGGCAATTTAACATCAACTGACAGGCAGACTGAATGGGTAAATCTGAAGTGATAAAATTCTTACCACAGTTCTGTCCTAACAAAGCTCCGGCCGCAATATGCTGATTGATATATCCATTTGACCATTGGGCATCTAACCCCGCAGGCAGCAAAGAGAGTGCACCTTCAGATAAGTCAGCGATACCAAATAGCGCCCGAACTGGCGTGCTGCACCCCGTACATTTAATGCCCTTCTCCAATAGAGATGCGATATCCTTCAAGTCAGCATTAAAGCACTTCAAGTTACGTAGATAATCGTGGAAAAGAGCTCTGATCATCAGGGTGGTTGCCGCACCATGCTGACCTTCGCTGTCAGAATCCACTAGATAAAAGGCGAACTGACCGTTCATCAACCACGCATAGTCAAAAACCAGCGGCATCACATCTGTGGACTGAAGCAGTCGGTAGCTGCATTTCCAATTACCTTGGGAAGTATCTTTATCCGGCAACAGAGCATGAAGCAGGTCTTTTGCAGCACTTGGATTGTCTTCCAAATACTCTAAATGCCAGTGTAACTCTTGTTCTTCCTGCATATCCCCACTATCCACTCTGAACCACTGACTGGAAAAGTCACGTTGATCGCTCAGATGGTTATCCGAATCATCGAGTGTATTTTCAATCGCACATGCAAGATGCGCGTGGTTGCTGATCGGTTTAGCGAGGAAATCTTTGATGCCAAACCGGAGCGCTTTGGCCACATCCGATATCTCATCCGTCGCAGAAACGACGATTAAAGGGAGTGATGGATATTCCAAACTCACCTCTTCAACGAACTCTATTCCATCAAGAATCGGCATAGAGAGGTCGCAGAGTATTAAATCTGGTTCACCAGTACGTAATTTTTGTAAGCCATCTAGACCATCTTCTGCTTCAATGACCTTGTATCCTTGGGCAAGCAAAAAACCTGAGGTGATGCGACGAAAAATCGGGTCGTCATCCACCAGCATAATCACTTTTTGTCCACCAGAGACTGGTACTGTCGCATTGGTCCCAACTTCGATTGTCTTATGCATAAACCTTCGCCTCACAAACTGCATGGGGTACAACGTTTCGTTATTTTTATTGTTGTCAGTTGTTTCAAACACTCTTTAAAAAGTAGTCGCGAAAGGCTGTTTATACAAATCTTCCACTTTTGACCTGAGTTGCATACTATATGTATGGGATATCAAATTTCGCTGTAGTTGTTGATATGACTCAAACTTTAGCATTTGATATAGATATAAATTAATCGAATTCGTAAAAATATGTGTCTGGCACAATGAAATTAGATGACCTAAACCTGTTTAGACTAGTAGTCGAAAATGGGAGCTATACAGCAACTTCGCGTAAAACAATGATTCCTGTTGCAACAATTACGCGACGTATTCAGGCATTAGAAGAATCTTTAAACCTTCGTTTGCTTAACCGCCACGCGCGTAAACTCTCGTTGACAGAAGCTGGCGAACGTTTTTATGCAGAGTGTTCACCTCTACTCAACCGTCTAACACTCGCTGCGGAAGAAATCACCGATGAGTGCCGCGGTGCTGCGGGTAGAATTCGCATCACTGCACCGTCAAACTTGACCAAACGAATGATGATGCCGATGTTTAACGCGTTTATGTGCCAGTACCCGGACATTAACATCGAGCTCACCACCAGCAATCACTCAGAGCAACTTGACCCAACCGAGTGGGACGTTATTTTCCGAGTCGGCCCTCAACGTGACTCAAGCCTTATCGCGCGTAAAATTAGCTCAGTGGCGGATATTTTGGTGGCGAGCCCCAAATATCTCAAAGCCCATCCTGCGCCGAAACATGCGGAGGAACTGCATCAGCACTCGCTTCTAAAAGGGTCACCACTGCTCAAATGGCAATTGTCGAATAACAGTGGCGAAACCGTCATCAATAACGATAAAGGACGTTTTCAAGCGAACACGCTGAACGTGGTTAGAAGTGCTTGTTCGGAAGGCTTAGGCATCACTCTGATGCCAGACGTTATGCTGCGTGAATATATTGAAGATGGGAGCTTGGTTCGTGTGCTTCAAGATTGGAGTGCAAACCCTCGTGACATCTATATGTTGTACAACCACAAAGATCACCTCCCTGAGAAAGTACGTCTGTTTATCGATTTTGTTATTGCTTACAACATCCATTAAAAAGAAAAGAGCTTGGCATAAACCAAGCTCTCTCTTTATCGGTTAAAGGTATTCAACAAACTTACTCAAATCTCTGTCAGGCACCTTCATTGGTGTACAGCCTGCGGTTCCTAGATAAAGGAATCCGACTATTTGATCTTCACCCTCAACAGCAAACGCATTACGCACCTCTTGGTGGAACATCCATTCGCCAGAGCGCCAGAAACCTTGGAAACCTTGCGCGACTGCCGCCATTTGCATCGCCTGTACTGCACAACCCGCTGATAGATGCTGTTCAAAAGCTGGGACTTTGTCATGCTCTGTTACTTTCGCAATAACAGTGATCACCATAGGTGCGCGAAAAGGTGCGTTCTTTACTTTGTCGATCACCGCTTGATCGCTTTGCTCTGCTTGCGCCGCTTTGAGCAGAACTTCGGACAGCTTTCCAAGCCCTTCACCTTGGGCAATAACAAAGCGCCATGGTGTCAACCCTGCATGATCAGGGGCACGTAAACCAGCGCGAATAATGTTTTCTAGTGCTTTACCTTCTGGAGCGGGCTCTGACAACTTGGCAATTGAGCGACGGTTGAGCAGTAAATCTAGAGCATCCATTTGACATCCTTTTTAGCGTTTTTGTTTTTTCTTCTTGATAATAACTCTCACAAATAAAAAAGGCGAACCTCTCGGTTCGCCTAGCGTAAATTTCTTGATAATCAGTAGAATGCTTGGTCAAGACCCGCTCGTGTGAGCAGCCCATCACACGGTGCAAAACGGTCGCCGTATTTCTGCGCGTGTTCGTTCATAATTTCAACCAGCTTCTTAATGCCGATTTGATCCATGTAACGGAATGGACCACCTAAGAATGGAGGGAAACCAATGCCGAAGATCGCGCCGATGTCGCCATCTCTTGGACTACGGATGATACCTTCATCAAGACAGCGCACCGCTTCATTGAGCATTGGTAACACACAGCGTAGAGCTATCTCTCTTTCAGCCAGTTTGGATTCTGGCTTGAGTGCGAGCAATTTATACACCAATTTATCGACGTCTTTCTTCTTACCCTTATAGGTGTAGAAGCCTTTACCACTCTTACGTCCTTTACGGCCATCATTCAGTAGCTTGTCAAATACATCAGGCCCTTGGAAGCGTTCACCCAGCTCTTTGACCAATATAGGCATGATTTTAGCGCCAATATCGACACCAACTTCGTCAAGAAGTGTGATTGGACCAACTGGGAAGCCGAAATTAAGCAGTGCTGTATCAAGCTGTTCAATAGGCTCACCAGCCATTAGAACTTGTGCAGCTTCGTTCATGTAAGGAGCGAGAATGCGGTTTACATAGAACCCTGCGCAGTCCTTAACAACGATCGGCGTTTTACCTTGCTTACGAGCGAACTCAACCACGCTGGAGATGGTTTCATCTGACGTCCCTTGATGAGGGATAACCTCTACCAAAGGCATCTTCTCTACTGGGCTAAAGTAGTGGAGACCAACAACATTTTCAGGTCGCGCCGCCTTCTCAGCAATTTGATGGATCGGCAACGAAGAAGTATTAGTGGCGAAAATGGTGCTATCTTTCGCGTTCTCTTCAACATCAGCAACCATCTGCTGCTTAAGTTGCAAATCTTCGAATACTGCTTCAATAACAATGTCAGTATGGTTGAATGTGGTGAAATCTGTACCACCAGACAACTGTAGCATCTTGTCCTGAAGCTGAGCTTTCGACAAAATCTTGCGTTTTCTCTGCTTTTCAAACAAGTTGTAGTTGTATTTTAGCGCGTTCAATACACCGTCGTTAGACACATCTTTAATACGTACCGGCACTTTTGCTTTGGCTACGCTTACATGGCTAATACCAGCCCCCATTAAGCCACCACCGAGTACCGCCGCACGTTGTAGTTTTTTCGGTTCAGCGTCACTACCGTGCTCTTTTTTAATCTCTGTTGTGGCAAAGAATATTGAGCGCAGTGCTTTTGACTCTGGAGTCATAACCAGTTCACCAAAACGCTCAGCTTCTTTCTTCTGACCTTTCTCAGAGCCATTTTCTAGGCCAAAACGAATGACTTCTAGGATGGCGTCAGCAGCTGGGTAGTTGCCACGAGTCTTCGCGCGTGTTTTCTTTGCTGCCTGCTCAAAGATCACTTTACGGCCAAGACCCGTATTTGCCATCAACTTCTCTTTGGTCGACGCTTTACGTTTTGTCTTGCTTTTGCCTGTATGTTTCTCAACAAAGCTTTTTGCAACGTCTAACAGAACCGTCTTCGGCACAACGGCATCAGCGACACCTAGCTTCTTCGCCTTTTTCGCTCTTAACTGCTTACCCGTTAAGATCAAGTCTAATGAAGGCAGCAAACCAATCAGGCGAGGTAAACGCTGAGTACCACCAGAACCTGGTAGCAAGCCAAGTTGTACTTCGGGTAGACCAAGGCGCGTTTTATCAGAATCGGTACAGACGCGATAATCACACGCCAACGCAAGTTCCAACCCCCCCCCCAAACACGGGCCATGAATCGCCGCCACTACCGGATAAGGTAGATCAGCGAGCTGCTGAAACATTTGCTGACCTTTTTCAGCCAACGCTTGCGCCTCGGCCGCACTGGTGCACGCGTCCAACATGCGGACATCGGCACCCGCGATAAAGTTGTCTGGCTTGAGAGAGTGAACAATCAGACCTTTCAGTGACGACTGTTTTTCAGCCAACTGCGTGAATATTGACTCCATTTCTTCAGCAAACGCCGCTTGAAGTGTATTCATTTTTTCGCCCGGTACGTCGATAGCTAACCAAGCAATGTTTTGTTCATCAATTGATAAGTTAAATGCGGTTTGTTCACTCATTATTCTACCTCCAATACCATTGCCGCGCCCAAACCACCTGCAGCACAAGCGGTGTTAAGAGCAAGACCTCCACCACGACGTTGCAGTTCTCTCAAAGTTTGAGTAATCATACGTGCGCCTGTTGCAGCAAATGGGTGACCATAAGCAATTGAACCGCCAAGTACGTTGAACTTATCCATGTCAATCTCACCGATTGCTTTAGATCGACCTAGCTTTTGTTGAGCAAATTTATCGCTGGCAAACATCTTCACATTGGATAGCGCTTGAGCTGCAAATGCTTCATGCATATCAATTAGGGTGAGATCAGAAAGCTGAATTCCTGCTCTATCGAGTGCCATTGGCGTCGCATAAGATGGCCCCATCAGCATGTCGCTTTCAACTCCAATTGCAGAGAAAGCATATGAGCGAATATAACCCATGATGTCTAAGCCAAGCTCCTTCGCTTTGCCTTCACGCATCAACATGATGGCGGCAGCACCGTCCGTTAGAGGGGTACTGTTCGCCGCTGTAACACTACCGTATTGGCGGTCAAAAGCGGGACGAAGCTTCGCGTAGCCTTCAATCGTAGAATCTTCACGGATATTGTTATCTTTCGCGATCCACTTTTTATAAGGTTCAGGGAAAGCGGTCATCACTTCACCGGCAATTTTTCCTTCATTCCAAGCTTGCGCAGCTAAGGTATGAGAGCGATGGGCAAGCTCATCCTGTGCCTGACGGGTAATACCATGAGATTTTGCCATTTGTTCGGCAGTCTGGCCCATAGACAAACCCGTCGAATATTCAGCAACGGCAGGCGGTACTGGCATCAAGTCTTTAAGAGAAAGTGTTTTTAGGATATTGAGCTTCTGGCTAAGCGTTTTAGTTTTGCTCAGAGCAAGTAGATTTGCAGCTAGCTTCTTAGACACACCAATTGGCAAGACAGATGAAGAGTCAGCACCACCAGCAATACCTACATCAATTGTGCCAGCCATAATGCTTTCGGCAACATTCACCGCAGACTGAAAGCTTGTCGCACATGCTCGAGTGACGCTGTAAGCATCGGTATGGATGTGCATACCGGTACCCAATACAATTTCACGAGCGATATTTGGCGCTTCTGGCATTTGCACCACTTGGCCAAACACCACTTGCTCAATCAGCTTAGGATCGATTTCAGTGCGGGCCAGCATTTCGCTCACCACCATTTTGCCTAGGTCCACCGCTGGAACTTGGCTAAATTCTGTACTTTGACGTGCAAAAGGCGTTCGCAATCCTGCGACAATCGCCACGCGTTCTCCTGAGCGAGTTTTCACTTCCTGCTTGCCCATTGTTGCTCCTTAATAGATAGAGGTCTGACCAGAATCATTGTAACGAGATTGTTAATTCAATCAAACGCTCGTTTGAATAAACGTGACTCAAGCCAGATTCCACAGTCACCGTGTTTAGATGAGACAATTAATACAGCATAGGTAGGTCGATAAGTCAGGGCCAAGTGAAATCAAAGCTAACAGCCATCTCTGACTAAGATTTTAGGCAAAAAAAAACCACACAAAACTGTGTGGTTGGAATATATAAAAAGCAATTAACTTACGCCAATTGAAATAATCAGTTTCCTGATTAGGAGAAAGTAAAGTCAGCCTTCAAAAGGAAGTGTCATCTTGCTCAACTTGTCGATGTAAACACCGACTAGATGACAGGTGTTACTATAACCGTTAGAGTTAGCTAGATTTTGAAGTAGATCAATTTTAGTTCGATTTCTATGTCGTTGGACTTATATATCTCCCAATATAGTTGTGAGGTCACGTGTAATCCGGCGATGAATAACACCAAACATGCGCAATTACGGTAAAAACGCAGTGGCCAGTAACCGCTCATTGGACATGATTGTGGCATGGATAAAACAAAAATAAGAAATCACATGGCAACAATGGAGGCACATGTGTCAATTATTCAATTTTTTGGAAAGAAAAAGTCCAAAGATCCGGTCAACTCGGATATGGACAAGCAAAGAAAATATGAAGCTCTTGTAAGAGCCTATCACCGTGACTTATATCGATACGCATATTGGCTGTGTAAAGATCCCACTATTTCTGAAGATTTGGTTCAGGAGACTTGCTTAAGAGCCTGGAAGTCACTCGATAGCTTACAAGATGAAAAAGCCGCTAAGTCTTGGCTCATTACGATTTTGAGACGAGAGAATGCGCGCCGCTTCGAACGTAAACAATTTGATCTGGTTGATATCGAAGATCATGGTAATGATGCCAAGACCTCTGATGATCCTCATCATCAAACTCAATGGGTTCAAGCACAGATAATGAAGCTTGAAGAAGAGTACCGCGAACCACTGTTTCTTCAAGTTGTTGGCGGATTTAGTGGCGAAGAAATCGGTGACATTCTTGGCCTTAATAAGAATACCGTTATGACACGCCTCTTTAGGGCACGCAATCAACTGAAAGAGTTATTAGATTCAGACAATACACAAAGGGGGCAGCAAAATGGATGAACTCGAATTCCGTCGACGCATTATGTCCGACCCTAAACAGCGAGATGAGTCAATTAATGCGGCTATCTCAGCAAGCGATCAAAACCGCCAATTTGCTGATGAGATTCTTGATCTTGATAAACGCATTGCAAAAGCAATGGCGGTTGAAGTTCCTGAAGATTTGGCTGATAGAATTTTGTTCAACCAAAGCTCTGCACTGGAAGACAAGATTGTTAGACCGAATTTCGCTCGCAAAGCGATGGCAATGGCCGCTTCAGTCGCCTTTGTTGCAGGCCTACTCGTGGGACAACTAAACTGGGGTAATCTTATCATCACACCAGCGCAAGCTAGTCTGGCCAATACAGCGATTAAACACGTGATCGATGAAAAGCCGTTTGTCTCTAAGTTGGATGAACGCGTCGAGTCCTCACAGATCAACGCCAAGATGATGCCTTTTGACCATCAACTGTCTGACACCTTCCCTTATCACGTTTATTACCTTAACCACTGTGGGTTCGGTAAATCAAACGCGGTACACATGGTCTTTCAAGGTGAAAAAGGCAAAGTCACGATGTTCTTAACAGGCATCGCATCAGATAAAGCAATCAACTTTGAAAAAGATGGCATGGCTGGGGTTGTCGAACCTATGGGGAATAACAGTTTAATCCTCGTCGGTGAAGAGGGTGAAAACGTGGCTAAGATCGCTGAAAGTCTGTCAAATATCATCAAACCTCAAAATTAACAATCTGGTAACATTTTGTGACCTACATCATGGCTTGAGCAACGCGCTCAGGCCATTTTTTTAGCATAAAAGTAGAGTACCAACTCTAAAAAGATGCATTTGTCAGCATTTTCCTGCCAGGTAGCCATCATTTACACAATTTTATTGCCAAAGTACCTAATGGTCGGATTTCTATACCATATACTTGGGGCTAGTATCAGCCACCACTGAGCTTTTGCTCAAATAATATCGTCCACTAGAGACGAACCAAAAAGGAAAAGCAAAAATGAACAAGACGCGTCTGTTTAAAAAATCACTTTTAGCAGTGACTATCACAACCGCAACTCTAGCTTCGCAACACGCTCTCGCTGCAGGCTTCCAACTTAACGCTCAATCAGCAACAGGTATTGGCCGTGCATTCGCCGGTGATGCAGTAATTGCTGATAATGCTGCTGTAATGGCTCGTAACCCAGCAGCAATGGCTCTATTTGATAAAATGGAACTATCACTAGGTTTCGAAAGCATTACTTCAATGATTGAAGTTAAAGATGTAAGCTACTGCGGTACTACTTGTCAGTTTGTACCTTCTCTTGCTCAAAACGCGAATTACGACGATGCAGGTGACACCTCTATTGCACCGAATATTCATCTAATCGTACCAGTAAATGAACAGTTTGCTTGGGGTGTGAATGCTTACTCTAACTTTGGTACCAAAACCGAATTTGACGATAACTATGTCGCGTCAGAGTTTGGCGGGCTTACAGATGTTAAAAGCTTTAACCTAGGTCTTGCCGCTTCTTACCGAGTAAATGAACAACTTAGCCTAGGTGCTGGTTTAGATCTTATCTACGGTGAAGGTACTATGAAACGTACTGCTAGCTCTAGCGTGGCAACTATCGGCGGTATGGATTTAGTAAATGTCGACAAAGCAGATGGTTGGGCTGTAGGTTTCAACGTTGGTGCTGTATACGAGCTTGATGAAAACAATCGTTTCGGTCTAGCTTACCACTACAGCCCTGAGTTCAAAGCACAAGATGATCGTGGTCAAGAAATTAACTTACCTTTACCTGACATTGCTGAATTCTCTGGTTACCACAAGATCGAAGATACAAAGTTTGCTGTGCATTACAGCATTCAATACATTGGCTGGAAAGACTTCGACCAAATCGAATTCCGCAACCTACAAGGCTCTCCTTTAGGCTCAAGCTATGATAAGCCTTACCAATGGCAAGATGGTTGGCACTACGCTATCGGTGGTACTTATTACCTAAACAACGATTGGACTCTACGCACAGGTTATATGTATGACACAAGCGCTCAAGATAGCCTAACGTCAATCTCTGTACCTGATTCAGATCGTCAATGGTTATCGGCGGGTTTCACTTACCACATTGACTCATCGTCCAATGTAGACTTTGGTTTCACTTACCTGATGGGTGATGACGTAAACGTAACTGAAGGCACACCTAACCCTACTTACGATCCAACAAACCCTACGAGCCCACAATATTTATCTACTCTAACTGCAACAACACATGCAAACGCAATATTGTTGGGTCTACAGTACAGCCGCAGCTTCTAATTTAAGCTAACGCACTAATACCAAGGGTCAGTAATTACTGGCCCTTTTTATTGCGTTAAATTCCCCTTCCAGCAATACGTTATCAATTAACCACGCCGATTTAAGCTTACACCTGTATCCGAAAAACGTTTGTCTACAACACATGTGTTCGCTGAGTTTTGGAAACACACTCTTAACATCCAGCATTTTAATCTGCCTACGCATTATAGTTAGCATTTAACTCTAAAATCCATCTGTACATTGTTTTTAATTTTTAAAGTAATAACTCTAACCCTATGATCGCTCGACTGATATCAAATCAACTCAGCGAACATTACAATGAAAATGAATAAGACTCTCCTATCTATCGCAGTGGCGGGTAGCCTATTATCAACATCAGCGGCAGTAAACGCAGCAGGCTTCCAGTTAGCAGAATACTCAGCGACAGGCCTTGGTCGCGCTTACGCTGGTGAAGCAGCAATGGCTGACAACGCAAGTGCACAGTGGCGTAACCCAGCCATGCTGACGTATCTAGAAGGTACTCAGGTTTCTACTGGTGCGATCTATGTAAATCCAAACATTGATGTTAACGGCAGTGTTGATGGTTCTAAGTCTGCTAGCCCTTTGCTACCAACTTCAAATGCTTCGTCATCTGACTTTGCACACGATGCAGTCATTCCTAATCTATACATTTCACACCGTTACTCTGATGAAATTGCAGTAGGCTTTGCACTAGGCACCAACTATGGCATGGAAACTAACCTAGGTGATGGTTTTGCTGGCTCTCACTTTGGTAACGAAGCGAGTGTTATGACTATGGAAGCCAACCTAAATGTTGCATACAAACTCAATGAGCAATGGAGCTTTGGTGGTGGTCTTCGCTATGTCATGGGTGAAGGTAGTTTTGGCGCGAAAGCACCTGAATACAACGTACTTTCTGTACCTCAAGGGACGACTCTCAAGTACATGGAAGGTGACGACACTGCATTCGGTTGGCAAGCAGGCACCGCATGGCAAATTAATGATAATCACCGTATAGGCTTCGCATATAAATCAGCCGTTAAACTAAACCTTGAAGGTTACGCGACAGGTTTAGGCTTTACTCCTGCTTTAGCTACCGCGCGAGACAACGGTTCTATGAACCTAGAACTGCCTGCAACAGCTGAACTGGCAAGTTACCATCAACTAAATGATAAACTTGCCATCCACGCAAGTATCAATTGGACTGATTGGAGCAGCTTCGAGAAGCTTGAAGCTGAGCTTAATACTTACGGTACCAAGATGGTGAAGGAAGAAAACTGGGAAGACAACTACCGTTTCGCACTAGGCGCAACCTACATGATGAGCTCTAAGTTAGCACTGCGCGCGGGTGCAGCATACGATACATCAGCGGTAAGTGATCAAAACCGTACAATCACAATCCCAGAGACAGATCGTACGTGGTTAAGCCTTGGTGCTAGTTACGAAGTAACAAAGCAGTTCACTCTAGATGGTGGTCTAACTTACATTCTTGCTAAAGACGCTCCTATTAAAGAGTCACGTGGTTATGAGTCAGACAACGCTGCGCAGATGGTCGCGGGAGAGTTTGTTGGTGAAGTGAGCGGCAGCATCTGGCTAATCGGTGTACAAGCGGACTACACGTTCTAATTATTAGAAATATTTAGTAAAAAGGGCTTGGTCGATGACCAAGCCCTTTTTTATCAACAATATCCAGCCCTTTAGAACTCTTCGAGATACTCATCCAAAAACGCTTCTTGATCCTCATCGTAGTCATCTGTTACGACTTCAGCTTTGAAGTTCTGACGCTGGATATAAGCATCACGAGTCAATGCATACGGGTCAGGTGAGTTGTCAAGCAGCACTTCTTGGTTAACGAGCACTGCACGAGTCTCCATTCCTTCTAATGCCCATTTACCTAGCCCTGCCCAGATATTAAGAAAGGACAAAGGTACATACATACCGTCGACAACATCTGTCGCTTCACGGACAGTCCATGGGCCGTAACCCGGAACCATAACGTAAGGGCCATTCCCTACCCCGTAATGACCCACTGCGTCACTGAACGCTTTTTCATTATGGTCAGTGATGCCCGCCTCTGATGCGATATCGATTAAACCCGCTAAGCCAAACGTGGTGTTAATCCAAAAGCGGTTAAAGTGGTCAAGCGCTTTGCTGCCATTACCCATCAACAGATTGTTAATCATGCTAGAGGGTTCATCGAGGTTGCCTAAAAAGTTACGGATGCCACTGCGAATCGGAGTTGGCACGTAATTTACGTAGGCCAAAGAGACAGGTCGTACGAAATATGGGTCTAGATAATCATAGTTAATGGTCCACATTGAACGGTTGAAACCTTCAATAGGATCATAGGCTTGTTGCTGGCTTAAGCCTTGCTCATCATCGGGAGGCGTGCTGGCACATCCTGACAAAGCTAACACTGCGCATAGTAAAATCCCTAACCGCGAGTTGATACTCTTCATTATTATAATTTCCATAAAAAAGGCCGGTGAAAACACCGGCCTACTGCAATGAATAACCTACAGCTATTAATACTGATTATTAATCATAACTTCAACTGGTTCACCCATTTTAACGGCTTCGCTCTCACCAAACCAGTCCCCTTCTTTCGTTGCAACGTTTCCATCACTATCGATGCGCACGCGAACCATTAAAGAATCAAGGGAAGAGAGCTTTCTGTCTTGGAGCATACTGTTACCATCGTCCAACACTACCGTTCTTGGGAAAGTGCCTAATGGGTAACGAGCAGCGGCGACCGGCATTGGTGAACCATCGGCAGAATGCACAGACACAATCAATGATGAGTTCGGATCAGCGTTCACACCAGCACCAAGCGAAATGCTTACCGCAACAGACTTGCCAGTACCAGCTTGTTGACCCATCTGCTTTTGTGCATTTTCGATACTTCTGCTTAGCATTTCATAACGGCTGTCTTCAGGACCAATCATCTGTTGCATAATGCTCCAATAACGAACCGCAGCAGCAAAATCTTTACGCTCGAATGAGTCAAACGCCAGTAAGGAGAAGACGCGCAAATCGACGTAATCTTGCTGAACAAGCTTACCGAGTATATTGCGTGCTTTATCCTGATCGACATCATCCTGTGAAAACATCAACGCTTGCGCGTAACCGAGCATGATGTCGGTATTCTGAGCTTCGAGGTTGTACGCTTTTTTCATCGCACCAATCGCCGTATCGATATCTCGGTTCGCCAATGCGATACGTCCCAACAGCAGCCAGCCAGTAGAATCATCTGGTTGGTAATGTAGGCGGGTACGCAATGCTAACGTCAAATCAGCCATCTCGTCATCACTTAACGCTGTGCCTTCAGGAGACATCAGTTTCTTAGACAAGGCGGGTAAGTTAGCACTAACTTGCTGCCACTGCATAACGTCTTGCGAAGCACCGAACTTAAAGTAAAGGCCATAAGAGAGACCGATAACCAATAAGGCTGAAGGCACAATAACGGCCAGCGCAGAGGTGTTACTCTCCTGCTGTTTGACGTTATCTGCTGGAATATCGTCCAACAATGATTGCTTAAGATCTTCAATCAAGTCTTGCTGGTTGTCGACCAAACCTTCATCGGTTTCTTCTTCCAGCTCTTCAAGACGATCTTTATAAAACGCTTTGTTGAGTTCATCACGCAATTCAGCATCGTTGTTGTTCTTTCTTTTAATGAAAGGCATGGCAATCATGACAATACTGATTGCAATAAGAATGACTGAAGCTATCCAAAATAGTGTCATTACTGCTTGTCTCCATCATTCTTTTCATTAAGCAGAGCCTTTAGGCGTGCTTCTTTATCGGCATCCCACTGCTGGCTGTCGGCTTTTGTGTTGGTCTTGGTTTTGCGGCTTCTAATAAGAATGAAACCAAAACCAAACATTACCACGGCAATTGGACCTAACCACAAGATTGAAGTCGCGATTGTAAACGGCGGGTTGTAAGTGACGAAATTACCATAGCGAGCAATCATATAATCGATGATGTCTTGCTTTGATTTACCTTCTTTGGTCATTTCATAGACTTTTTGACGTAAATCGACAGCCAATTCGGCATTCGAATCCGCGATGGTATTGTTTTGGCATTTAGGACAACGAAGCGTGCCTCCAAGCTCTTTAAATTGCTGCTCTTGTTCCAATGTATCAAACTCATACACTTCAATTGCAGCATGGGCAGTCAGCGCAAACAGCAAACTGGTCGCGATAGCGAGTATCCACTTTTTCATTGCTTCGCCTCCGCCAACATTGCTTCATACATTGGCTTAAGCTTCTCATTCCAGTTACGCGTATTCACATCGCCAACATGGCGGTAGCGAATAATGCCATTTGCATCAATTAGGAATGTTTCAGGAGCACCGTAAACACCAAGATCTAACCCAAGCATACCGTTGCCATCGAACAAGCTGATCAAATACGGATTGCCTAAATCATTCAGCCAGCCGACCGCTTTTTCTCGATCATCTTTATAGTTCATACCAATAATCTTGACGCCTTGAGACGCCAGTTCATTCAGGTATTGGTGCTCTGCATAACAAGTAGGGCACCAAGTCGCCCATACGTTAAGTAGTAGCGGCTCACCTTTAAAGATTGCCTGATCATAAAGTTTACCCGGCTCAGCTAGGTCTTCTAACTTGAACTTAGGCACCTCTTTGCCAACTAAAACAGATTCCAGTTTAGTTGGGTCATCACCATGTTGGTTTTTTACTAGCTGGATGGCAAAGACTGCCACCAAGCCCAAGAACGCCACTAGGGGAATAAACAGAAACTTCTTATTCATTATGCCTCCTGCTTCTTCGCACTCTTTCTAAAGCGGTAACGTTTATCACTGATCGCAATTGCTCCACCAAGAGCCATCAATAACGAACCAGCCCAAATCCAGCGAACAAACGGTTTGTAGTAAATACGTACCGCCCAAGACTTGTTATCGTCTAAGCGTTCACCCATCGCTATGTAAAGATCTCGCGTGATTCCACGATCGATCGCCGCTTCAGTCATCATAGAGCGTGCGGTGGTATAGAATCGTTTCTCAGCATGTAAGGTGTTGATGTACTTGCCGTCGCGAGTAATTTCAAAGTCAGCAATGTAACCATCGTAGTTAGGACCATCTTTGTCGCGTAGACCTTGGAAGTAGAAGTCATAACCTTGGATTTCAAAGTGTTCGCCTGGTGCAAGCCTTACGTCACGCTCGATACTGTAGTTTTGCACCATCGCAATACCAATCACAGTAACGGCTAAACCAAGGTGACCAAGCATCATCGCCCAGTGGCTGCGTTGCAGTTTCTTCACCCCTTCGACAAACGAATGACGATGTGTCGCGCGTTGGTGAAGTTCGTAACCGTGTAGACACAGGATCCACAAAGACATGACCCAACCTAGGTAAGCCATAAACTGGAAACGTTCTGATAGAAGAACAACAAACACAGCAGCAAAGACCAGTGATACCACACCCGACACGAGCATCGGTTTAACTAGCCCAGACAAGTTGTCACGCTTCCAGCGGATCAGAGGACCGATACCTAACAGGAACGCAAATGGAATCATTAACCAAGCAAACAACATGTCAAAGAATGGCGCACCGATCGATACTGAACCTAATCCAAGCTGTTTGTGAACGAGTGGCAGTAACGTACCAACAAGTACGACAACTAGCGCCGCAATAAGCAGCACATTATTCGCAAGCAGAGCATTCTCGCGAGATACAAGTTCAAAGTTACCACGGACACGCACTGATGCCCCTTTCACTGCGAACAGTAGCAGCGAACCGCCAATCACAAAGACTAAGAAGCCTAGAATAAACATACCGCGAGCGGGATCGGATGCAAACGCATGTACCGAAACCAAGATGCCCGAACGAACTAAGAAGGTGCCAAGCAGACTCAATGAAAACGCTGAGATTGCAAGCAGTACAGTCCACGCTTTAAAGGTACCGCGTTTCTCTGTCACAGCCAGTGAGTGCATTAACGCCGTACCCGCTAACCATGGCATAAATGAAGCATTTTCTACTGGATCCCAGAACCACCAGCCGCCCCAGCCAAGTTCGTAGTACGCCCACCAAGAACCTAGTGCGATGCCTAGCGTCAAAAATAGCCATGCGGCTGTAGTCCAAGGACGAGACCAACGCGCCCAAGCCGTGTCAAGACGACCTGTCATTAGCGATGCAATTGCAAATGAGAAGGCAACCGAGAAGCCTACATAACCCATGTATAGCATTGGTGGGTGAATGATTAAGCCAGGGTCTTGAAGAAGTGGATTCAAGTCACGGCCATCCACAGGGAAGAATGGCAATGTACGTAAGAACGGGTTAGATGTCAGAATAATAAACAGTAGGAAACCCACAGTAATCATTCCCATCACCGCTAAAACGCGCGCCACTGATTCTTGAGGCATCCCGCGACTGAACGAAGCCACTGCGACTGTCCAACCAGCTTGAATTAATACCCAAAGTAGAAGCGAGCCTTCATGAGCACCCCATGCTGCCGTCAGACGGTAGTACCATGGTAGCTGGCTGTTGGAGTTGCTGGCTACATAGTTAAGCGTAAAGTCATTGGTATAAAATGCCCACAGCAATACACCAAATGAAACGGAGAGAAGTAAGAACATGCCCCAAGACAGAGGTCTGGCGCTGTTCATCAATAGAATGTTGTTACGTGATGCCCCAGCCAATGGCAAAATACTTAGCAAGACAGCTAATGCCAACGAGACAATTAGGGCAAAATGTCCAATTTCAGCAATCATTGATCGCTTCCTTGTTTTTGTTGTTCAGTGTATTGAAGTGGCTCATGCGTTTTCTTCATTGCTTCCGCAATTTCAGGTGGCATGTACTCTTCGTCGTGCTTAGCGAGAACTTCAAATGCTTCGATAGTCGTCGCATCTTTCAGTACACCTTGTGCAACAATGCCCTGCCCTTCACGGAAGAGATCTGGCAGGATACCGTCGTACAGAATCGTTACCTTAGGGCCTACATCATGCAAATCGAATGAAACGCGCAGAGATTCTGCATCACGTTTCACTGACCCTACGACAACCATGCCACCAATACGGAGACGCTGGCCGACTTCAGGTTTGGTGCCGTCGGGTTTACCATTAACAAGTTCAGTCGGTGTATAGAAAAGATCCATATTCTGATTAAGTGCGTACAGCATCAAACCTATGGTTGCACTGATACCAACAAAGATCGCGACAACAATGCCGAGTCTCTTTTTACGTCTTGGGTTCATAGTGTGTTCTCCAAATTTTTAGCTGCTTCTATACGAGCTTGTCTATCCACTTTTGCTTGAACTTCATTAAGTAGCGAACGGCCACGACGCAGGCTGACAACCAGTAAAATCAGCATGGCACCAAACGTCACACCAAACGCTGTCCACACATATCCTGCATAGCCACCCATAGCAAAGAAGTCACTCAAAGATTCAAAATGCATTTTTAACTCCCTCTCTGAGGTTTATCCGCCGCCAGCTTCACCACCCAAGGACGATGGGTCTCTTTGCTTATGATCTCGTTACGTAAGCGGATCATAGCCAGTGAACCAAAGAAGAAGGCAAAACCGATAATGTTCAGTAATAGTGGCCAAAGCATATCGTTAGAAATCGATGGCTTTTCAAATTTTGTAATCGTTGCGCCTTGGTGAAGCGTGTTCCACCATTCTACTGAGAAGTGAATGATAGGCAGATTGACGACACCAACAATGGCAAGAATGCCCGCAGCCTTAGCCGCTGTTTTCTGGTCATCGAATGCATGGTAAAGAGCAATCACACCTAGGTACAAAAATAGCAGGATCAGTTCAGCGGTAAGGCGTGCATCCCATACCCACCAAGTACCCCACATCGGCTTACCCCAAATTGCGCCAGTAATCAGAGCAATGAAGGTATACACTGCACCGATTGGTGCCATGGCCGATGCTGCCATATCCGATAAACGTACTTGCCACACAATGCCGATGAATGCGGCTATCGCCATCGACATGTAGACACCCATAGACCAAATCGCGGCTGGTACGTGAATATAAATAATTCGGAAGCTATCACCTTGCTGGTAATCAGAAGGTGCGTAGGCAAGCCCCCATACAGTACCGACAGATAAACATAGTAGTGCTAGTACAGAGAACCATGGCAAGAGCTTACCGCATAACTGATAAGCTGACTCAGGCTTGGCATAAGGATGGAGCCATTTCCACATTGTTGATCTCACTCTTACTTCAGGTTTGTCTAACTATTTGTTAAACAATTATTAGTTTTATAATTTATATAAAGGGGAAAACTCGTGCTTGATCGAAATCATCTAATTTACACTTACTCGAAGTGCGGCACTGATTGCAAACGGGGTTAGTGTCATTGCTCCCATAAACATCGCACCTAATATTGCTAATTGACCGTTGTACGCCATTCCCAATGAAGCGGCATCTATCGCTGATGTCGCAAAAATAAGGATCGGAATATAGAGAGGAAGAACCAATAAGCTCAACAAAACCCCTCCTTTTTGTAAACCCACCGTTAACGCTACACCAATCGCGCCGATAAAGCTCAATGTTGGCGTACCGACCAACAAGGTTAAAACAACCGCTGACCAAGTGTTGAAATCCAACGACAAGAGAACAGACAACAACGGGCTAATCAATATCAGAGGCAACCCTGTCAATAGCCAATGGGCAACCACTTTAGATATCACTACGATAGGCAATGGGACAGGCATTAGCATCATTTGTTCCAATGCACCGTCTTGGAAATCATCACGGAATAATCGCTCGAGTGAAAGAAGAGCAGAAAGTAAGGCTGCAACCCAAACAATACCTGCGGCTATTCGGGCTAATAAATTTGGCTCAGGACCAATACTGAGAGGAAATAGAGTAATCACGATAATAAAAAACCACAGCGGGTTAAAAATATCGGCTTGTCGGCGAAAAGCGATAAGAAGCTCACGTCTGATAATGCTATTAATAGTGCCAAACATGGTTAATCACCCAATTTAATTTTTCTAAGTTTTGGGTTGTCTGCGAACATGTCTTGGTGCGTGGTAAGCATAACAATGCCGCCACTATCCGCATGCTGCAAAAACAGTGATTCAAGCACCTTTACGCCCTGCTTGTCTATTGCAGTGAGTGGTTCATCCAGAATCCAAAGTTTATGATCGCTTAACCACAATCTTGCTAGCGCTACGCGTCGTTGTTGTCCGGCAGAAAGCTGACCGACAGGAACATCTTCACGCCCAGCCAGACCCACTTTTGTTAACGCGTTATAAATTGTGTTTTTGTCATAAGGTTGACGTGAATGAATGCTTAGATAAAAACGTAGATTTTCGTAAGCAGTAAGCTCGCGTTTCACCCCAGTCTGGTGACCGAGAAAGAGTAAATCCTGGTGAAATAGATCCCGACTCGATTCAATCTCTTCACCATTCCAGCTTATGCTGCCGTTATCGCGGTCACCAAGTCCGGTAATAATACGAAGCAGCGTGGTTTTGCCTGTACCATTTCTTCCTTCAACTTGAACTAACTCTCCGGAATTAATCGTAAAAGACAAAGATTCAAAGAGAACTCTTTCGTCTCTTATCGCTGTCAATTGAGATACTTCTAACATTTGTGGGATCACTAGATAAACTACGAAGGTGTATCTTACCACACCCTTTTCATCTCAAAACAGAATTAGACCTATACGAATCACGAAACTAAGTAAGAATCTGTTAATAATTAAGCATAACTCTTAGTAAATACCACTAAATGGTTACAAACACACATAAAAAAAGTGCCCTTAGGCACTTTTTCGTTTTTTGTTATCGTCTGCTACTGCGCTTTCGTTCCGCTGTTTTTCGTCTTTCGGGACTGCTTTCTAGCGGTGGTACCTTTTCCTTGCCAGCGATTTTATTTTGTAGCGACATCATAAGTTCCGCTTCGGCTTTCGGCAGTTCACACTCTTCAATCAACTCGTTGACGTCAGCACCGAGTTGAACCATCTTACTCGCCCGAGAATACAGGCGACCATCATTGTCCGCTTGCTCTAGTTCGGTAATACGCTCGTTTAAATGCTGAATGATATCCTGCTGCTCACTGACACGTTGCCCAAGTCCTACCACAACGGATCTTACTTCCAACAACTGTTTATTGGTTTTTTGCAGCTCTTTATCTAAATGGCGGTTTTGTTGACGAAGATGCTCAGACGAGCGCGTTTGTCCACGCTTTAGTCGTAATAACGCTAAGCCTAAAAACAACAATATTAAGGCTATCGCTCCGGCAATCACCGGAGCACTGGTCATCCAACTCGTATCCATTATAGGTGAGCCATCTCATCCCATTCTTCATCGGTCAGTAGCTTGTTAAGGTCTACTAGGATAAGCAGCTTGCCATCACGGTTGCTGACACCTTGGATGAATTTAGCACTTTCATCTGTACCAACGCTTGGCGTAGTGTCAATTTCAGATGAACGCAAGTAAACAACTTCAGCCACGCTATCAACCAGAATACCGATGACTTGATGCTCAGATTCGATAACGATAATACGTGTATTATCCGTGATCTCGCCTTCCATCAAACCAAAGCGTGAGCGGGTATCAATAACTGTTACAACGTTACCACGTAGATTAATAATACCTAACACGTAATCAGGTGCACCTGGTACTGGCGCGATTTCAGTGTAACGCAGTACTTCACGTACTTGCATTACATTGATGCCGTAGGTTTCTTCTTCTAGTTGGAACGTCACCCACTGAAGCACTTCGTCGTTAGACTGCTCTTTTCTTACTTCTACTTCATTAGTTTGAGACATACCTTATCCTCTCTAAGCCTAAATCGGCATAAATGTTCTAACTATCTAGTGCTTTGACATCAAGCCCTGCATTAAGCATAGCTATCAATGCTTCAACATGGACCAAAGCACACATTTTTTCTTTAACCATTCCAGCAAGCCATGGGCGTTTACCCGCGGTTTCTCGCCAGCGTACCATCTCAGGGTTCAATGACTCGGTACCCATCAACTCAGTGGATGCCAAGCCCCACATGCTCTCACCGAGCATGACTATGTACTGATACTTTTCTTTGTGACTATCGTCTTTCAGCTTTTCAGCCATCACCCATTTTGCTGTATCCACAACATCAAGCTGAGCTTCACGACTGGTCTGAAGGCCTAAATACCAGTCTGGGCGACCGATAAGATGGTTCAGTTCAGCAATGCGGTGGATACCGCCAAGTTCATCAAGTGGAACGGCAAAAGTGACATTATTCACGTCAAAATACAGAACCTGAAAATCGCTTTCCCGCTGAGTCGAATGCCAAGTGCCTAATCCACGATTGCCAGACTGTGTTTCAAGTTGAGGTTCAACTTCAGCGACGGTTTCAACATCCACTTGTGGCTGTTCAATTTCTACTTGAGGAGCGTCAAACTCTTGCTCAACAACAATGTCGGGCTCGGCAACAGTTTCAACCGCAACCTCTTCGATGTCCCATTCTTGAACTTCTTCGATCTGTGGTTTGGTTTGTACTTGAGCGATGTTGAGCGTATTTTGCTCCATCACTTCTTCAAGTTCTAACTCAGCGACAGGGTTGGTCGATTCAAGCTGTTTAAGCAGACGCTCGACATCATCTAACTTTGGTACTTCAATTTCCTCTATTGGAAGACGGTAGTAACTCTTTTCTTCCACAGACTGAACTAACGGTTCTAACTCTATTGGCTCTAAATCAGGTTCAGGGACAACGGATAGTATTGATTCCTGCGTATCAATTTGTTGCTCGTCGCCTTCCATACTCTCTTCAAGGAGAGCAGAGAAGTAATCATCTAGCGCTTGTTCGCTTGAGAGCGATGAGTGGTTAGTCATCGATGGCCAACCTCTCTAGATGAATGAGCAACTGCTTGTAAGCAAACACGCCACGGCTACCTGAAGCAAAGTGCGACACCGGTAAGTGTTTTAAACTGGCATCTCTGAACTTAGTGTCTATCGGTACTGCCGATGACCAAACCTGACTTGGGTAATCTTTCTTCAACTGCTGTAGCGTCTGAAGTGAGGCGCGGGTACGTTTGTCATACATGGTCGGAACTATGGTGACCTTGAATGACTTATTGCGTGACTTTTGCATAATCGCCAGCGTACGTACCATGCGCTCTAGCCCTTTCATCGCTAGGAATTCAGTTTGCACCGGGATCAAAATACGATCACTTGCCGCAAGCGCATTGACCATCATAACGCCAAGAATCGGTGGGCAATCTATTAGCACATAGTCATAGTGCCCTCTGATTGCCAACAACGCGCGTTTGAGAATCAATCCCATACCACTTCTGTTGCCCATCACACGATCCAATGTCGCCAAAGACATGTGCGCAGGGATCAAATCGATACCTTCAATATCTGATCTCATCACTAACGGCATCACACTTTGCTCGGTATACTCTTTTAGCTGAAACAGATCAAACAAGCTTGAGGCAACGGTGTCTGAATCGTAACCAAGGTAAGTGGTCAAAGACCCATGAGGGTCTGTATCAACTAAGAGAACTCGCTTGCCTTGTTTACTTAGCAAACCAGCCAGCGTAATGGTGGTTGTCGTTTTACCAACTCCGCCTTTTTGGTTTGCTATGCTCCATACAATCATGAATGACCTCTATGCTAGACCGACTTCGACTAACATACGCTCAGCAATTCGATCCAGCGGTAAATCTTCGGTAGAGATCCCCGCTTTTGCAACGGCTTGTGGCATGCCATAAACAACACAGCTTTCTTCATCTTGAGCCCAGATGGTAGCGCCTGCACTTTTCAGCATTCGTGCACCTTCTCGACCATCCGCACCCATCCCAGTCAACACCATTGACAGAACTTGGTTAGAGTAAATCTTAGCTGCGCTACCAAAGGTGACGTCCACACATGGTTTGTAGTTCATGCGCTCACCACCATCAATGACACGTAACTTGGCGGATCCAGGACGACCTTCAATCATCATCTGCTTACCACCTGGCGCCAAATAAGCGACACCCGGTTTTAATACATCGCCATCTTCCGCTTCTTTCACTTGAATCTTACATAGCGAGTTCAATCGGCTAGCAAAAGCGGTAGTAAATGTCGCTGGCATATGCTGAATGAGAACAATGGGATGAGGATAATTGCCAGGTAATTGTGTCAATATTTTTTGCAGCGCGACAGGGCCACCCGTGGAGGTGCCTATCGCCGTCAATTGATACTTCTTACCGCTCGCTTTAAATCGGGTTGCAACCGATGGTCTTGCCGCTGGCGTCGGAGCTGGACGAAGTGGTGTACGTCCTGTTGCCGGAGCCGGAGCTGTCGGCTTCGTCACCGCTGGTCTAACAACCGCACGTCGCATTGAAGCACGTTTAGAAGCAATCTGAATGACGCGCTGTTGTAGCAAGGAGACGGCTTCGTCACGGTTACGCGCAATGTCTTCAAACTTTTTAGGTAAAAAGTCTAACGCTCCCGCTTCAAGCGCATCTAACGTTGCCTTCGCACCGTCATGAGTCAGCGATGAAAACATTAAGATAGGTACAGGACACTTAGCCATAATATCTCGAACGGCGGTGATGCCGTCCATGACCGGCATCTCTATATCCATCGTTATGACATCTGGCTTGATAGTTAACGCTTTTTCAACCGCTTCCTTACCGTTAGTGGCAACATCGATGACCTCCAACCTTGCCTCAGCGTTAATTATTTCACTCACGCGACGACGGAAGAAACTCGAATCATCAACTACTAATACTTTGATCGCCATATTTGTCCTTCTATATCTCGCGATTTAGATTCGCGAAGCAGCGGCATACTGCTTAAGCAAATCTGGTACATCTAGAATAAGTGCAATGTGACCGTCACTTGTGATTGTCGCACCCGCCATACCCGGCGTTCCTTGTAGAAGATTATCTAGAGGTTTAATCACGACTTCTTCTTGACCTATCAAGGTGTCGACGACAAAACCAACACGCTGGCTACCAATTTGCACAATAACCACATGACCATGGCCTTTACGCAGTTCAACTTTACCCGCTCGAGGTGCCAGCCAATTTTGTAGATAGAACAGTGGAATAGATTTCTCACGAACGATGATTGTCAACTGACCATCAACAACGTTTGTACGGCTCAGGTCTAAATGGAAAATTTCATTCACACTCGCTAACGGTAGTGCAAACGGGTGACCCGCAACGCCTACCATTAGAGTTGGTAGAATCGCCAGTGTTAACGGTACCTTGATAGTGATCTTGGTGCCTTTGCCCATTTCTGAGTCAATATCGATAGAGCCATTGAGGGTATTGATCGCCGTTTTCACTACGTCCATACCTACACCACGACCCGAGATATCGGAGATTTGCTCCTTACTCGAGAAACCAGGCATAAAGATGAGGTTGAAACACTCTTTATCCGTCAATCGTGATGCTGCGTCTTCGTCCATCATTCCGCGTTTAACGGCGATGCCACGAAGTTTATCAGGGTCCATACCACTACCATCGTCAACGATAGCCAGTTCAATATGGTCACCTTCTTGAGATGCAGATAGGATCACTTTACCTGTTCTTGGTTTTCCTGAAGCAACGCGCGCTTCTGGCATTTCAATGCCGTGGTCAACTGAGTTTCTCACCAAGTGAATCAATGGGTCCGCTAGCGCTTCAACAAGGTTTTTATCAAGATCTGTCTCTTCTCCACGCATCTCTAACGTGATGTCTTTGTTCAAGCTACGTGCTAAGTCGCGGACAACGCGTGGAAAACGGCCAAATACTTTTTTGATTGGCTGCATACGCGTTTTCATGACCGCGCCCTGCAGGTCAGCAGTCACTACGTCTAGGTTTGCTACCGCTTTAGACATCTCTTCGTCGTTGCTATTCAAGCCTAAGCTGAGCAGTCGGTTACGTACCAATACCAATTCACCCACCATGTTCATGATGATGTCTAGTGTCGAGGTATCAACACGGACGGTCGCTTCTGCCTGAGGCTTTTTAGCTTGAGTCGCCGGAACTGGGGCTTCTTTCTTCGTTGGCGGTTTAGGTTGTTCTTTTGGCGCAGTCGCTACCGCTGGTTGTGGCGCCGCAGCTGGTTTGACAGGGGCAGCCGGTGCAGGGTTAGCGGCAGCAGGCTTAGTCGCCGCATCTAGCTCTTCAATTGACGGGCCTTTGCCTGAACCATGAAGATCGTCAAGAAGTCTCTCAAACTCTTCATCAGTCATTAGATCGCTATCGCCAGCCATAGATGGGGCTGCTGGCGCAGGCGGCGGGGTCGGAGCTTCACTCTCTCCTGGCGCTTTACCTACACCGTGTAATTCATCGAGCAGTTTCTCAAATTCATCATCGGTGATATCACCACTCATATCTGCACTCACCGCAGGAGGTGGCGTCGCTGGTTTGCTGGCAGATGTGCCAGGAGCACTTCCTGCACCGTGAAGCTCATCTAGCAGTCTTTCGAATTCGTCTTGAGTAATTTCATCAATAGATCCCGCAGAGACGTCAGCTTTAGGTGCCGATGTTTCAATGACGGGCTCAGGGATAACAGGCTCGGCTTGAACGGTTTCTTCAATAACAGGGGGAGCGGAGACTGCTTCATCAGCGGATGCAGGCTTGCTTAAGCGATGCAATTCATCCAACAGATCTTGTTCTGCACGTGGCAACGGTTCTCTATCTTGTACAGCTCGGAACTGTTCATTGACCGTATCCAGCGCTTTAAGCATTGTATCCATAAGGCTAGCATCAACGTGACGCTGGCCATTACGCAGGATATCGAACACGTTTTCTGCACCGTGACAAGTATCAACGAGTTCAGTCAACGACAGGAACCCGGCACCACCTTTAACAGTATGGAAACCACGGAAAATGGCATTTAATAGATCTTTATCTTCAGGATTATTTTCTAGTTCAACCAACTGCTCTGAGAGTAGTTCTAGAATTTCTCCCGCTTCGACTAAAAAGTCCTGAAGAATGTCTTCGTCTAAATCGTAGCTCATATGTTACCTCTAAAACCCAAGACTTGAGAGTAAGTCGTCGACTTCGTCTTGTGATGAAACCGCATCATCCCTTTCTTGAGGATTAAGGATAGGTCCCTCAGGGTCTGTCGATGCTTTGTTCTTGTTATGTGCACTTTGTTCCAACTGACTAGAACCAAACGCAGTCAGGATTTCGACTAATCTACCTTCAACTTCGTTGACTAAGGTAATCACACGTCGAATGATCTGCCCGGTTAGATCTTGAAAGTCTTGAGCCATTAGAATCTCTGTTAGCTGTCCCCTAAGTTCAGAGCTATCACCTTCCACTTCCCCTAACAGGTCGTCGATTCGGTGACACAGAGCTTTAAATTCGGCGAGCTCTATTCGACCATGCATAAGTTCATTCCATTGAGGACGAACTTGCAGAAGCCCATTATGCAGGTTGTCCGCGATGGGTAGACAACGGTCTACTGCATCCATGGTTTTATTCGCGGCAACTTCGGTCTTATCAATGACGTATTGGAGGCGATCCCTTGCATCTGGGATTTCGTCATTGGCGATCTCGCTCATTCGCTCATCAACGCTAAAGTGTTTAATTGACTCATGTAAGTCACGAGTCAATTCCCCAATTTCTTGTAGCATCGGATTTGAGATGTTTTCGTATATGCCTTTAACAAGAAGATCCGCTTCTTGTTGTTGACCATCTTCTAATAGCTCGACGAGCTGCTTTGCCTGTTCTAATGAAATCATTCTGAATTGGCCTTTCACGCTATTCAGTCAATACCTTGACTATAAGCGCTCAAAAATCTTATCTAGTTTTTCTTTTAATGTAGCAGCAGTAAACGGTTTAACGATGTAGCCGTTAACGCCCGCTTGAGCAGCTTCAATGATTTGCTCACGTTTAGCTTCCGCCGTGATCATCAACACTGGTAAGTGTTTTAGCTCATCGTCAGCTCGAATATGCTTTAGAAGGTCAATACCTTGCATACCTGGCATATTCCAGTCTGTCACGACAAAGTCGAACTCACCTTTTTTTAACATAGGTAACGCCGTTAAGCCGTCATCCGCTTCTTGGGTATTATTGAAACCCAAATCACGAAGTAGGTTCTTAACGATACGGCGCATTGTTGAGAAGTCATCAACAATAAGGATCTTCATGTTTTTATTCAAAATTGCCTCCACTGAGTTCGAGATCAGTGATTTTTACTCATTATTTGTCCATGCACTCAACTTTGTGCGTAGACGCTGCATTGATTGGCTTAGTATTTGGCTAACGCGTGACTCGCTAACACCAATTACTTCACCGATCTCTTTTAAGTTTAACTCTTCATCGTAATAAAGCGAAAGTACTAAAGCTTCTCTCTCTGGTAGAGATTTAATCGAGTCTATCAAGGCCTTGCGGAAATATTCATCAGCGACACCCTGAAAAGGTGCATTCTCTTCGTCACTATCATCGGAAGTAATGACGTCTTCTGAAACTCCAAGGTCTTCAATCCCGACCAAACGTGAACAGTTAATATCCGTTAATATCGTATGGTATTGCTCTAGGCTAATGCCCATGTGCTGAGCGACTTCTGTATCGCTGGGGTCACGGTTTAATTGCCCTTCTAACTCTGCAATGGCTTGGCTTACTTCTCGGTTGTGCTTATGCACTGACCGAGGAACCCAGTCTCCACGGCGAATATCGTCGAGCATCGCACCGCGAATTCGGATACCCGCATAAGTTTCAAAGCTCGCCCCTTTACTACCGTCGTAGTTTTTCTGGGCTTCGAGCAATCCGATCATACCCGCTTGAATAAGGTCTTCTACCTGCACACTTGGCGGTAATCGCCCTAGCAAATGATGAGCAATACGTTTCACCAACACCGAGTATTTCTCTAAAAATACCCGCTGACTGTTTTGGTTTGCGTACTGTTCATAGGTCAACGCCTTATTCACCAAATGGTTCCTCTAACATCTCTGGTCTATTCAGTAAGCGTTCGACAAAAAACTCAAGATGTCCACTCGGTGTTTTCGGAATTGGCCAAGTTAGTGCTTTGCTTGCCAATGAGCCGATTGCTAATGCCGCTGGAGATCTTGGAAATGCGTCGACAACAATCTTTTGCTTTTTCACTGCTTGTCTAACTTTATCATCCAACGGAATACATGCTACGAGCTCAAGGCTCACATTCAAGAATCGCTCTGTGACCAAGGTCAACTTTGCGAACAATTCTCTTCCTTCTCGGTAGCTTCTGACCATATTTGCAACAATTTTAAATCGTTGTACCTGATGGTCTTTGCTCAATAGTTTAATTAAAGCATAAGCATCAGTGATCGATGTGGGTTCATCACAAACAACCACAACCACATCTTGCGCTGCACGAGAAAAGCTGACAACCATATCGGAAATACCTGCTGCGGTGTCAATTAGTAGCACGTCCATTTCATCTTCCAAGCTACCAAATGCTCGGATCAGTCCAATATGTTGTGCGTGCGACAACTCTGTCATCGATTGGGTACCGGAGGTTGCTGGAATAATTTTAATTCCATGCGGTCCTTCTACAATCGCATCTTTGAGTTCGCATTCACCAGCAAGAACGTGGCCAAGGTTTTTCTTAGGTCGAATGCCAAGCATTACGTCGACATTAGCCAGACCAAGGTCCGCATCGAGTACCATGACTTTCTTACCTTGGCGAGCCATCGAAATAGCCATTCCCAACGTTACATTTGATTTACCAACACCGCCTTTACCACCCGTCACTGAAATGACCTTTGTTAAAGAAGGCTGCGTTAAACGGCGCAATCCGCTAGCTTGGTCTTGTATCATATTCTTCGTCATAATCGTCCGCCGCCTAGAACCTCTCCGCTTCACTATTCCAGTAGTGAGGTTCATCATCTGTCGACTTCTCAAGTAATTCATTTGCTTTAGCGACCATATATTTTGGTTGCGCTATAACAATGTCTTCAGGCACTCGTTGTCCATTCGCGATATAAGCCACTGGCAGCGCGTTTTGCACTGTGACACTGACAAACTCACCTAAACTCAGTGACTCATCTAGCTTAGTCATAATGCATCCAGACAACGGGATACGTTTAAAGTGATCAATCGTTTCCTGCAGTACTTTTCGCTGTGCAGTAGCAGGTAAAACTAGGTAGCTGTGGATCATCTCTCCACTCTCATGCATCAAGGTGTCTAATTGTTCCGACAGTCTTACATCACGCTGACCCATACCCGCCGTATCAACAAGAATTAGGCGACGATTTCTTAACTGATATATTACATCGGCTAACTCTTTGGAATCTTTAGCGACTTTTACTGGACATCCCATAATTCGTCCATAAATCGCAAGTTGCTCATGTGCACCAATACGGTAAGTATCGGTTGAAACCAACGCAACGTTATCTGCGCCGTATTCCATCGCGGCTCGCGCAGCTAGCTTGGCCACTGTGGTTGTTTTGCCGACACCTGTTGGACCTAACAGAGCAACAACGCCTCCTCGTTTAAGGATATCTTGCTTAGCAATAGGAATTTGATCGGACACTAGCCCCAGTAACGCCTTCCATGCCTTGGTTGGTGGCGTATCTTCTGGGATATAGCAAGCTAACTGGTCAGCAAGATCAGATGACACGCCCATGCGCTCAAGACGTTTGATCAACATAGCACGCAAAGGTTCTCTACGTTCGACCTCTTGCCACATAAGTCCTGAAACCTGATGTTCCAAAAGACGACGAATAGAGGTCATCTCTTCTTTCATCTCTTCTAGGTCTTCGTTGGCGACGACGTTTTCAGGCTGTCGGGAACGCTCATAACGAGTTGGATCGAGCTTTGCCGCTGGCTTTTGAATTCTGCGGTCTTCGGCAATCAATCTCGCTAAAGGCGAATCTTGCTGAATTTGAACATTTTCGCGATCACCATAACGGGCTGCATTTTGCCTTTGTAGCAGCGCCGATAGGGAGTCTGGATTGCTCTCCTCATCACGACCATCCGTTGCTGATTTACCATTGCTGTACTGTTTAAGCATGCTGGCAAAACGCTTGGTCATGGATCGACCCGAATCTGCTTGCGATTGGAGACTGACTCGGTCTTCATCTAACGTTCTATTCGAAGCAGGCAAACTCGCCGGAGCCTGACGAACGGGTGTATGCCGTGGATTCGAGTTGTAGCTGTTACTAGAACGATTCGCTCCATCGCCATCAACCGCGGCGACGATTTCTACTCCACCCGCGACTTTTTTGTTCGACATGATTACCGCATCATCACCAAGTTCTCCTTTGACTTGGAGCAGGGCTGTGCGCATGTCTTTGGCAAAAAATCGTTTAATTTTCAAATTATATTCCGTATATCAACGCATTAGAACTAGTTGCCGACAGCTTGAACAATGCGAATTTGTTTCTCGTCAGGGATTTCTTGATAAGAGAGTACTCTTAACGAAGGAATCGTATTTTTGACAAATTTGGCTAATGTAGAGCGTAGTACACCTGATGTCAGAAGGACTGCTGGCTCGCCTTTAAGTTCTTGCTCTTGTGTTGCATGACTTAAAGAAGATTGTAGTCGTTCTGCGAGACCTGGCTCAATTCCTGCGGATTCTCCTCCAGACGCCTGCATGGTCTGATGCAAGAGTTGTTCCAGCTCAGGAATAAGGGTAATTACGGGCAACTCTGGCTCTATGCCATTGATTTCCTGAACAATTAGTCGCTTAAGCGCAATACGAACAGCAGCGGTCAGGATGTCAGGTTCTTGACTCTTACTTGAGTATTCGGACAAGGTTTGAACTATGGTTCGGATGTCCCTGATCGGTACCGCCTCATTGAGTAGATTTTGCAGCACTTTTACGACAACACCCAATTGAAGCTGGTCTGGTACAAAACTCTCCACCAGCTTAGGCGTGCTGCGTCCGAGCATTTCGAGAAGATTCTGCACTTCTTCGTGACCAATGAGCTGAGATGCATTATTGGTGAGTAGTTGACTCAAGTGAGTCGCCAGTACGGTTGACGAATCGACAACGGTATATCCGAGCGCCTGTGCATGCTCTCGTTGCTCTTCACGAATCCAAACCGCTTCGAGGCCGAACGCTGGGTCAATCGTCGGCTCTCCGTCAATCATTCCATAAACTTGGCCAGGGTTGATTGCCAGTTCCATATCCGGTCTGATTTCTGCTTCACCTACCGCGACACCCATAAGGGTAATTCGATAGCTGTTCGGTGTCAGCTCAAGGTTGTCACGAATATGTACTGCTGGGATTAAGAAACCAAAATCTTGAGAGAGTTTTTTTCTTACCCCTTTAACTCGTTCTAACAGCTCACCACCTTGGTCTCGGTCAACAAGCGGGATCAAACGATAGCCGACTTCAAGCCCAACAATATCGACGGGCTGAACGTCATCCCATGACAGTTCCTTAGGCGTTGGCGAGTCTTGTTCGGTCGTGGTTGGAAGTGATGTTTTTTCCGCAGCGCGTTTCTGCTTGTAATTAATCCAGTATGCGCCGCCCGCAGCCAACGATGCCAATAACAGGAAAGCAAAGTGCGGCATTCCCGGTACAATCCCCATCACACCAAGAATACCAGCGGTGATCATTAGTGCTTTAGGGTTGTCGAACATCTGGAACACGACCTGTTGGCCCATGTCTTCATCGGTATTTTGGCGCGTCACCATAATCGCCGCTCCGATAGAGAGCAATAGCGACGGTATTTGAGCAACCAAACCATCACCGATCGTCAGTAGCGTATAGATTTCTATCGCTTCGCCAAAGCCAAGTCCGTATTGCACCATACCAATCGACAAACCGCCGATGATGTTGATGAATAAGATCAAGATACCCGCTATCGCATCACCTTTAACAAATTTTGACGCACCGTCCATCGAACCATAGAAGTCTGCTTCTTTGGTGACTTCCTGACGTCTTGTTCTTGCTTGGTCTTGGTCAATCAGGCCTGCATTAAGATCGGCGTCGATTGCCATTTGTTTACCCGGTAACGCGTCCAAGGTAAAGCGAGCACTAACTTCTGAAATACGTCCCGCACCTTTAGTAACAACCATAAAGTTAATGATCATCAAAATGAGGAACACCACCAAACCGACCGCATAGTTACCACCGATAACGACACTACCAAACGCTTCAATGACGCTACCTGCGGCGCCAGCACCTTCGTGACCATAGAGTAGAACAACACGAGTTGAAGCTACGTTAAGAGCAAGCCTCAAGAGGGTTGCAATCAGCAGTACGGTAGGAAAAGCAGCAAAATCGAGCGGTCTGCGGGTGTAAACCGTCACCAGTAGTACCACCATGGCCAACGCGATGTTGAATGTGAAAAACAAGTCGAGCAGGAAGGCAGGAATTGGCAATATAACCATCGCCAACGTAGACAAAACCATGACTGGTGCGCCAATCGCTGGCATAGCACGTTGTGGAATCGAAGGCAGCTTGTCAGCAAACGGCAGGGAAAACTTCATAGTTAGGTAGCTACAATATTAGATAAAAAGAACAATTTGGTTTGACTATGCAATATCCAGTCCATTAATCCTGTCAAATTTATGGCTGAGGAATGGGCAACGAAACACCTACAAGGTTGACGCGAAGAGACGTTAGGCATACACAACGACCAAATTCAAAAAAACTGGGCTGTAGTACGCCACAAACGAACTGAACTATGGGTGGATATTAAACGTCAACTCGCCAGTTAATTTCTGCGGCGAGTAGTCAATAGACACGAGACCCGATGTCGGAAACATTGGCGGAATCATATCCGTAACAAACTCAGCGGTTAGATAACCAACGAGAGGAAGGTGCGAAACAATCAGAACACTCTCCAATTTGTCTAGTTCAACCAATGCAGCAACGTAATCGGCTACCTGTTCAGAATCACCGTAAGGGGTGATGTCTGGGCATGTTTCTACATGATCAGTTGTGAAGCAAGCTGAGATTTCTTGCCAAGTTTGCTGCGCTCTAATGTAAGGGCTTACAAGTACTCGATCAAAGTGAGCAAAACCTTTATCCGCACAGACTCGGGCTACCGCTAGAGATGCACTTCTGCCGCGCTCCGTCAGCTCTCGTTGCTCATCACTTTCAGCAAAATGTTCCGCTTCTCCATGACGCATAATGAAAATTTTCATGGCTTATTCCTAATGCTATCCCCGCATTACACATCGATGCGGTTATTGTTATGTGGCTGCTTGTATGGCAGCTTGATTTATTATTGTGTGACGATGTTTCTTAGCCACGATAGTTTGTTGAGCTATGAATAATTATATCAACTCCAAGATGAAAGACTCTGACTTTCTTAACACTCTTTAAAGTCAGATCATTCTATTTCTATCACTCATTTTGCTCATATTTCTCAAACAGATAGTTTGCAGTCAGCGGTATCCGAGTCATAATTACCCTATCGCTCATAGTAGCATCGCTTAATTTCCGGAGAATGTATCGTGCACATTAGTCCAAATGATACCAATCAATACCGTTACTTAACTCTGACTAATGGCATTCGAGTATTATTGATCCACGATAACTGTGCGCAGAAATCCGCAGCGGCATTAGCAGTCAATGTTGGTCACTTCGACGACCCCGTCGAACGAGAAGGGTTGGCGCATTATCTCGAACACATGCTATTTCTCGGCACAGAAAAATACCCGAAAGTTGGCGAATTCCAAAGTTATATTAACCAGCATGGCGGCAGCAACAATGCTTGGACGGGAACGGAACATACGTGTTTCTTTTTTGACGTTTCACCCAATGCCTTTGCAACCAGTCTCGATAGGTTCAGTCAATTTTTTACCGCCCCGCTATTTAATCCGGAAGCCTTGGACAAAGAGCGCCAAGCCGTTGAATCAGAGTACAAACTCAAGTTAAATGACGATTCTCGCCGTCTTTATCAAGTTCAAAAGGAGTTGGTCAATCCCGAGCATCCCTTTAGTAAATTTTCGGTGGGTAACCTCGAAACTCTGGGGGATAGAGAGGGCAAATCAATTCGAGATGAGATCGTCGCTTTTCATTTCGAGCAGTATTCAGCCGATTTGATGACGCTAGCCATCACGGGGCCTCAAGGTCTCGACCAACTCGAATCTTGGTGTATTGAAAAATTCACAGCCATTCCGAATCATAAACTCGTCAATAAAGAGATTACCGCTCCTTATTGCCAAGAGGATTCGACGGGCATCTTGGTTCACATTGAACCGATAAAAGAGATACGCAAACTCATACTGACGTTCCCAATGCCAAGCATGGATCAGTATTACCAATCTAAACCCCTCTCCTATTTCGCCCATTTATTGGGTTACGAAGGCAGTGGTAGCCTAATGATGGCTCTCAAAGAGCAAGGTTGGATTACCTCTTTATCAGCCGGTGGCGGTACCAGTGGTAGTAACTATCGCGAGTTTTCAGTGAGTTGTGCGTTAACGCCAAAAGGACTCGATCATACCGACGACATTATCCAAGCGGTATTCAGTTACCTTGCACTGATTAAGGAACATGGGATGGCAGAGTGGCGCTACCTTGAGAAACAGGCCGTTCTTGAGTCCGCCTTCCGTTTCCAAGAACCGACTCGACCGCTCGATTTAGTCAGCCATTTAGTGATAAACATGCAGCACTATCGTGAGCAGGATGTGATCTATGGTGACTTCATGATGAATCACTATGATCCTGAGCTTCTGACCTCACTGTTTGACTATTTTACGCCTGAGAATTTACGAGCGACTCTCGTCGCAAAGGGTTATGACTACCCAAATAGAGCAAAATGGTATTTTACGCCCTACGGTGTTACGCCACTCTCAGCCGAACAAAAAGCGTTTTTCAGAGAAAACAGCAGCCTAAGCTTTGCTCTACCGGATAAAAACCCATTTATTTGCTTTGATTTAGATCCGAAGCCGTTAGAGACACCGCACGAAACGCCACAGGTGCTGGAAGAGCTACCCGGGTTCAAACTCTGGCACCTGCAAGACACGGAATTTCGTGTGCCTAAAGGGGTCATCTACATTGCGATAGACAGCCCTCATGCGGTCGCCAATCCACGTAACATTGTTAAAACGCGCCTTTGCGTCGAGATGTTCCTCGATAGCCTAGCAACCAACACATACCAAGCTGAGATCGCGGGTATGGGCTACAACATGTATGCCCATCAAGGTGGCGTAACCCTCACCATTTCTGGTTTTAGTCAAAAGCAGCCTGAATTGATGAGATTGATCCTCAGTCGCTTCGCTCAACGGGACTTTAGCGAAACTCGCTTTGACAACATAAAACAACAGCTTTTAAGAAACTGGTTGAATTCGGCTCAAGATCGCCCTATATCGCAACTGTTCAATGCATTAACTGGCATTTTGCAGCCAAACAATCCCCCCTATGCTGTTCTGGTAGAGGCGTTGGAAACCATCAATGTCGATGAACTGTCTAGTTTCGTTGATTCGATTCTGGCTGAGCTGCATGTTGAAATGTTTGTCTATGGGGATTGGACCAAGGCAGACGCTTTGTCTCTCGGTACGACGTTAAAAGATGCTTTGAGAGTCCAAAATCAGCAGTATGAAGAAGCGCTGAGACCATTGGTCATGTTAGGCAAGAATGGCTCATTCCAACGAGAAGTGTTTTGTGACCAAGAGGATTCAGCCACCGTTCTTTACTACCAATGCGACGACACCAGCCCTCGCAGCATTGCACTTTATTCACTTGCAAATCACTTGATGTCTGCGACCTTCTTCCATGAAATTCGCACGAAGCAGCAGCTAGGATATATGGTTGGGACGGGCAACCTGCCACTTAATCGCCATCCAGGTATCGCGCTATATGTACAATCACCCAATGCAGCGCCTGCGGAACTGATTCGTTCCATTGATGAGTTCCTCAATGCATTTTACATGGTGTTGTTAGAACTCAATGAATATCAATGGCATAGCAGCAAGCGAGGCTTATGGAACCAGATAGCCATGCCTGACACAACACTGCGCGGTCGCGCTCAGCGACTATGGGTAGCGATTGGCAATAAAGATATTGAATTCAATCAAAGAGACTTAGTCCTTGATGAGTTGAAGAGACTAACCAGAACAGACATGATTCGGTTCGTGGTCAATGAACTCAAACCAAGAACCGCAAATAGGCTCATAATGCACACACAAGGTAATGCGCATCATGAGTCCGAGAAGCTAGACTTAGGCCTAGAGATTGGTTCGATCGAAGAGTTTCAACTTAGGCCTAAAGATGTCGAGTTAGGCTGATTGTTCAGACTCAACAATGCTCTTTAATGAATGCGGGTGTAACTTGATGCACACCCCTTGATATTTGAATGCTACTGTTGGGTTATTTAAGCGCTCCCCCTCGCCTTTCGGGCTTGAGAGTTTCACTTTCACGCCCTTATCTGCAAGGCTGTCCCAAGCAAGACTTAGTTGAGGAAATTGTTGCTGAATATCAGCTAAGTACTCTTCCGCTGTCGTTGCTTGTGACGGAATCACAAACTCTACATGTTCCCAGCTCTGCTCAGGATACGTCTTACCCTCAGCAGGATATGGCAGTTCCAAACACTCAATCGTCCAATCTAAACCTTTCACAGGTGTATCAAACTGAATCACGATGATCGGACGACCATTAATCTCAGCTTCAGAGATAACTTTTCCCTCTTTTTGCCACTCTTGATGTGCTAATTCGGCTAACTCGCGGTCGTTAATACGTAACGCAATATGATCGGCTTGGAAAGGCGCAAGATTTATATGCAAGATATCGCTTAAACTCTGAATTTTATGCATAAATTTTTCGAGGTTCAGTTTCATCTGCGCAGGCATTAATTGCGCGTTTTTCAGCTGCTGTGACATTTTTGGGTATCCAATGCGTTGATTTTCCCCCAATACTAACAAGATCGTCAGGAAAAGTAGAAAATTTCCCAGTTCACTCCCTATAAGCGCAGCAATAAAGTTGGTATTATGTGCGCCAAATTTATGAACTAGATCGAGATATGCATTCATTCCACTCAGTGGATATTATCCAGTGATTGTGCGTTAAACATCCGGATAACTAAGAATGCATAGCCAACCAATTCCCAGAATTGAAGGAAGCGCGTGTGAATATCCAAGCACTTATTAATGACAAAGTATCTCAGGCTCTTGAAGCCGCTGGCGCACCTGCAGGAAGTCCTGCGGCTGTTCGCCAATCTGCAAAACCTCAGTTTGGTGATTACCAAGCAAACGGCGTAATGGGCGTTGCAAAAAAACTTGGTACTAACCCACGCGAGTTTGCACAGAAAGTATTGGATGTTCTGGATCTTGAAGGTATCGCGAGCAAGACTGAAATCGCTGGTCCTGGTTTTATTAACATTTTCCTAAGCGAAGATTTTCTGGCTAAGCAAGCTGACGCAGCACTAGCGGATAGCCGTCTAGGTGTTGCTGCTGAAGCGCAACAGACTATTGTTGCCGACTACTCTGCGCCTAACGTTGCTAAAGAGATGCACGTTGGCCACCTACGTTCAACCATCATCGGTGATGCTGTTGTTCGTACACTAGAATTCCTAGGTCACAAAGTTATTCGCGCTAACCATATCGGTGACTGGGGTACTCAGTTCGGTATGCTTATCGCTAACCTTGAGCGTGTTCAGAAAGATGCGGGAGAAGTGTCAATGGAACTTGCTGACCTAGAAGCGTTCTACCGTGAATCTAAGAAACTGTACGATGAAGACGAAGAGTTCGCAGTTAAGGCTCGTAACTACGTAGTTAAACTACAAAGTGGTGATGAATTCTGCGGCGAAATGTGGAAGAAACTGGTTGATATCACAATGATTCAGAACCAGCGTAACTATGACCGCCTAAACGTATCACTGACTCGTGATGACGTTATGGGTGAAAGTATGTATAACGACATGCTTCCTGGCATCGTTGCAGACCTAAAAGAAAAAGGTTTGGCTGTCGAAGATGACGGCGCACAAGTTGTATTCCTAGAAGAGTACAAAAACAAAGATGGCGACCCAATGGGCGTTATCATCCAAAAACGCGATGGCGGCTTCCTATATACCACTACCGACATTGCATGTGCTAAATACCGCTACGAAGAGCTTGGTGCGGACCGCGTGCTTTACTTCATCGACTCTCGTCAGCATCAACACCTAATGCAAGCTTGGACGATCGTTCGCAAAGCCGGTTACGTACCTGAAGAGGTCACTCTAGAGCACCATGCGTTTGGCATGATGCTGGGTAAAGATGGTAAGCCATTTAAGACTCGTGCCGGTGGTACTGTTCGCCTTGCTGACCTCCTTGATGAAGCAGAAGAGCGTGCAGCGAACCTGATTGAATCGAAAAACCCTGACCTAGCAGAAGAAGAGAAGCAAAAAATTTCTACGACTGTTGCAATGGCGGCTGTTAAGTATGCAGACCTTTCTAAGCACCGTACTACAGACTACGTGTTTGACTGGGACAACATGCTAGCGTTTGAAGGCAACACTGCGCCTTACATGCAATATGCTTACACTCGTGTATCTTCGATCTTCGCTAAAGCAGGCATCTCTATGGATGACCTAGGCGGCGAAATCAAAGTCACCGACGAGAAAGAGAAAGCCCTGATCGCGAAACTCCTTCAGTTTGATGAAGCGGTGCAGTCAGTTGCTCGAGAAGGTCAACCACATATCATGTGTAGCTACCTGTTCGAACTAGCGGGTCAGTTCTCTAGTTTCTACGAGGCATGTCCAATTCTTAACACTGAAGACGAATCTGTTAAACAGAGCCGTCTGAAGCTAGCCGCATTAACGGCTAAGACAATTAAGCAAGGTCTATCGCTACTAGGTATCGAAACTCTAGAACGTATGTAAGAGTTTCGAGTTTCGAGTTTCGAGTTTCGAATAAATTTGAAAGGTTGACGTGAAAGCGTCAACCTTTTGTTTTATCTGACGTATACTGATGTCGTTAACACAATATCGGACAATAACAATGAGCTTCGAACTTCATCCTCAACTGGCAAAGGACACCACAGTCATTGGTCACTTTCCTCTGTGTGTGGCACTTTTACATCGCGACAATGCCGTACCTTGGGTTATTTTGGTGCCTAAACGCGCCCATCTCAAAGAACTGCATCACCTCCCGATGCAAGAACAACAGCAGTTTCTATTAGAATCTCAAGCCGTTAGCCAAGCTTTGGAGGCAACGTTTCAGCCGGATAAACTCAACTTGGGTGCATTGGGAAACATAGTACCTCAACTGCATATCCATCATATCGCCCGTTTTAAAGAGGATGTTGCTTGGCCTGGCCCGCTTTGGGGGAACACTTCTGGTCAGTTTCGCAGCGAAGAAGAGCAAGCAGATCTGCAAACACGCATCGGCAATGTATTATCACTAAGTAGCTTGTTCCAGCGCGGTTAAACGTTCAAATCGTTTCGAATACAAAAAAACCGTTCGCTATGAACGGTTTTTTATTGTCACTCAGTATCGTCTACATGGTCACAGTCAAAGCGAGCGCATTAGGATCCACTTTCGTATACCTAACCCTCATAACATGCTTCGCCGCGTTAGTATCAACAAGGCGAGAAATCACCCCTTTATGAATCCAAACAGATAGCATGGCGTCAACACCATCTTTACTTAATCCGAACTTTTTTGCCAGTTCGTGTTGGGAGACACTGCCCTGCTGATCAATAAACTGCTTTAACTCTGCCAGTATCATGCAATTTGCACCTCTAACTGTTGTACTTGCTTCTTACCCACAACTTTTAGCGCTCGGTAGGTAACAAAGCCAGCCAAAATAATCGCTGAGATCCATGCTGCGCTCATGACCGGATGATCGCTAAAGTGTGTCACTTGGTAATAAAGAGCAGCGCTACCATAAGCAAGTCCCATGGTCCAAACAGCAATAAAACGAGCATACTTCACCCCAAACTCACGAACGTATGCGCCCATGGCAGCAACACATGGAGTGTAAAGCAGGATAAAGATAAGATAAGCAAACGCTGCATTACCGGACACAAAGTGTCCTTTTAAGTTACCAAAGATAGACACATCCACCTCTTGTTCTTCTGCAACTGCATTGCTGTCAGACAAATCGCCAACTTCAATACCTAATGGGTCTGAGAAGCTCAGTCCAGCAAGATTTTCGGGAATCGACATCACGGCTTCCTCAAGGCTAGCCATCAAGTCGTATTCACCCGCTTCTTCATTGCTTGGCGCATATAGGCTGTTCAGCGTACCGACCACGGCCTCTTTTGCAAAAATGCCAGTAATGATACCAACGGTTGCAGGCCAGTTGTCTTGTTCGATGCCAATTGGCGCAAAGACTGGCGTGACTACTTTTGATACGGTAGATAGCACCGAATTTTCACTGTCTTGGTTGCCGAAGCTTCCATCCGTACCAACTGAGTTTAGGAAGCTTAGAATTGTGACAACAACCACGATGGTTTTCCCCGCCCCCATAACGAAACGCTTCAACTTCTGCCACGTTTTAATCACCACATTACGCATTGTTGGCAATTCGTAGTCAGGCATTTCCATCACTAAGCTGTCACTCGAACCTGGGTAGAGGGTGTTTTTAAGCACAAGCCCGGTAATAACTGCCGCGACAATACCTAATAGATATAGTGAAAACACCACGTTTTGACCGCTTTCAGGGAAGAATGCAGCGGCAAAAAGTGCATATACGGGCAGACGAGCACCACATGACATAAACGGAGCCATTGATGCCGCTAGCTTACGCTCACGTTCCTGATCGAGGGTACGGGTTGCCATAATAGACGGTACGTTACAGCCGAAGCCAAGCACCAAAGGCACAAATGCCTTACCCGGCAAACCTATTTTTTGCATCACTTTATCAAGTACGAATGCTGCTCGAGACATGTAGCCCGAGCTCTCTAGCACGGCGAGGAACAGATAGAGACAGGCGATGACTGGGACAAAGGTCGCTACGGTTTGCACACCGCCACCTACGCCGTCAGCAATCAACGTCACTAACCAAACCGGCAAGTGATCATCAAGCAAGTAATGCCCACCATCAACCAGTAGTGCGCCAACGCCAATATCAAAGAAATCAATGAAAGCACTACCAATGTTTATCGAGAACATGAACATTAAGTACATAACAACAAAGAAGAAAGGAACGCCGATCCATTTATTCAAAATAACCTTGTCGACTCGCTCAGTGAAGCTATGACTTAATTTACCTTCACTACGGCGCACCTTCTGACATTGCTGGTGAAGAAACGTATATTTTACGTCCGCCACCAACAAGTCGATATCCAGCTCAGCTTTGCGCTGCTCTGCAACGATGGTCTCGCGGCTAAGTTGTGGTAATGAGTTGAGCACCAACAGATCGTTTTCAAGCGCTCGAATTGCCAACGCTCGAGGAGAGACTTCTGTTTGATCTGCAAACATCGGCTCTAGACTCGCAATGGACGCTTCAAATGCTTCGCCGTAGTTAAGGCGAAGTTCGTCAAGGGCGACGCCCTGAATGAGCGCTTTGTGGAGACGTTCTTTGAGAGACTGAACTTGTGATTTATTGTTGGCAGAAATCGCAAACACCGGACAACCGAGCACTTTTTCTAGCGCTTTCAAATCTATCGTTTGTCGTTCACGCTTTAACGCATCCATTTTATTTAGCACAACAATCATCGGGCGACCCAACTCGCGCAGCTGCAATGTCATATACAGACTACGTTCGAGGCTAGTCGCATCAACGACGTTAATAATCAGGTCGGCTGGGTGGGTTAGAACCGCGCGAGACGCAATTGACTCATCAATACTGTTGCCATCATTACCACTATCAAGCGCATATATACCTGGCAAGTCCGTGAGAAGAAAATCGTCGCTAGAATGGGAATACTTACCTGTTTTTTTCTCAACAGTTACACCCGCCCAGTTTCCCACTTGCTGCTTGGCACCAGTCAATCCATTAAACAGGGTGGTTTTTCCGCTATTTGGGTTACCGACCGTTAGGATTTTATACTCCATCATTCCACCTCCACTGCGATTGCGTCTGCAATCTTGGTGCGTACCGCTAGAGAGACACCACGGACTTCAACTTGCAGTGGGTCACCCATTGGCGCCTTACGTATTAAGGTAATCTCTGTCTTAGGAAGTAACCCCATAACCATCAGCTTTTTTCTTACGTCGTTGGAAAGCTCAGAAAAACCTTTGATGGTTGCTTTTTGCCCTTGTTGTAATTGTGAGAGTTTCATAAACAGGCCGTCTATATATAAATGAGAAATATTTTTATTACCGATCTCAATACTATCTCTCATACATGTAACAGATCTTGTCTGAAATCAATGTTTTCAAGTATAGCGATGTTCAAAACGTCAAAAAAACTAACGTTAATTTCGTCAAAACTCACCATTTCCTACACCGCCACGACTTAAGTCATTCTTCCCACACATACCGAACGGCATATAAAACATTGATAAACAATAATTTAACAAAGCTGTCGTTTTTATCATGGAAGATGGCGTTAATTTTATAAGTAAAATAAGTCGGAGTGGATATAGTTACTCATGTCGAGGGGCTATCCCAAAGACAACATTGAATTCCAGAGGTGACGCATAAAGCGTCACTCCGGCAGCAAGCGAAGGTGTCATTGACACCCGTGGTATAGTCCCCCGGCTATGCCACGATATTTTTTTTCTTCGGCTTCTTTTAGCCCGCATTCCACCACTACCAGCTACTCGTACTTTCACCGATCTTAATCTGATAGTTTAAAAGCGTTCTTGCTCTTCAATAAACTGAGTTGGAGACATGCCAAATCGATGTTTAAATCTTTGGCTAAAGTAAGAAGGGTCATTAAAACCACATTCAAAAGCGACATCAGATACCTTTTCACCAGCAAGTAAGCGACGGCATGCATTGTCCAATCGAACTTCGGTCAGATATTCTGTAAACGTTTTTTCTAAAGTGGATTTAAAGCGTCTCTGTAGGCTACGCTCGGATAAGAACAGCATTTTAGCTGCGGATGAAGTGCTAAAATCAGGATCAGCATAGTGGGTACTCACGAGGAGAATGACCTTTTCAAACCAAGGATCGTTATCCTGAAATTCGATATCATCGTCAGTAACGATTGAGTTTTCTGCGAAGGCTTCACTGGCGTTCCACGTCATTTCAAGCAGATTACGCTCCTCAGAAGAGTGGATAACCAACTTACCGCCACTCTTTTCGACCAGAGAGTGAATATTCTGCATCATTGTTGAAGTGGTATTACTGCCCTCTATCGCTTTGCCTTGGTCTAGCATAGAAAATGCCACCTGACCTTTCCTCAACGTTAACTGAATCATCACTGTTTGGTTTCGGTAGCAACGCTGAACAATACCATCGAACAACAAGTTAAAGATTTCATCAAGATTAAAAGTATCGACGCTAACGTACAGATCTGTATCCGCCTCAATCTGAACGGTAACTCCCGCCTTTAGCAACTCGTCTTGCCAGCCGCGCAGCACCGATTCAACGATAAGTGTCAGGTTATAAACTGGAAGCGCTTGTCCATTAGTCGAGCGCACATTGACCAGCAGTTCTAATTCTCTATTCAAGAAAGCAAGCAATTGAGGATCGCTGTTGTCATTTTTTGCCTGTGCTTCGAGTCTATCTTTTAACGTACTCACTGATTGAGTAAAAATCAGTTTTCTTACCTGCAACTGCTTACGTAGCTGTTGGTTGTTACTGAGCAAGATACGACTTTGATGGCGCATTTGATTGGTTTTGAGCGCGACCTGAGCTTTTAGTGCTCGGTTTGCTTTTGACATCACTCTTGAACGCCAATACGCAGTTGATGCCAACAATAAAATGCCGAGCACTATATAGCCTACGATGGCATACACGCTCAAAAACCATGGTGGTTCCACCGTAAACTGGTAGCGGGCACTGCGACTTTGTAATGTGCCGTTATGCAATGCCCTTACCTCCAACTGATAGCTTCCGGGCATCATATGTTCCATGGTTAAGGTACTGCCATCGAGCATCTGCCAATCTGAATCATCATTGAGACGATATTCAAGCGTTACATCATTGGCTCTCGGCATCACACCAAATTGAAAAAACACCGACTCACTGTAACTCAACTGGAGCGGATCACTTTCCGTATTCGCCAACGAATAGAGTTTTTGATTGCGCTTGATTTGACTAAATACCACCTGAATTTCCGGCAGCTTGCTGGCGATAAGCTGGTTGGTGTCCACTTTGACCAAACTGGTTCGTGAGCCAAGCAGAAGTACACGCTCACTATCCGTGCTGTAGCTACAAAATCCAGGAAGGAACTCATTGCTGATCAAGCCAAACGGCTCACCGTAATGCTGTATTAAGCTGCCATTGTTCGCGTATTTTGATAGCCCGCCCGATGAAGTGAGCCAAATACCTTGCTCGGTTTTTAACAAACACTTGGGAGTTACATGGCCATCAACCATTGTAATTGGCTGAACTTGCTCTTTATATAAGTTCAAGCGATACAGGCCATATCGACCCGCGACCCATAATTGATTATCCTCGACTTGCTCAACATCAATAACCTCGCCATAGGGAATACTTTCCCCAACAAAACGAACCTGACCATCTTTTAGAAGGTAGATGCCATGCTCAGTACCTAGGCTCAGATAACCTTGAGATGTCTCATAAATGTGTGTGAGCTGAGCAGGCAGAAACTTTTCGATCATCCACTCAGAACCAAACTGGATCAATTGCTCACTAGCGGTGTTATAGCTCCACAACTGGTTGCTGCTTGCTCCCCAAACGGTATTGTCTCGACCCATTTCGATGAAGCGAACACTCGTTTGTTTTAGGAACGGAGGTAAGTTGTCAACAATGACCTCTCCACTTCCTGCATCGATACAAACAATGCCTTTATCCGTCGCAAGCCATAAGACGCCATTTCTCTCTTCGAGATCATAGACGACGCCTTGATATAGTAGGTCGCGTGTCCCTGCGCTAGAAAGCTCAACACGATAGACGTTCTTATTGGTTAACATCCAGTAACCATCACGGCTCTTACTGCGCAGGAGCTTGGTTACCTTTTCTTTGCTGTCACTGAACGATAGATATTGGTGTGGGTAACGCTCAAAATTGTCCGAAAATTGGGAGAAATAACGGACTCCCCTATCAGTCGCAATCCAAATACCACCAGCATTGTCATTAAGAAGAGAATAAATTTTTTCCCCCGCTAACCCATTTCCTGCCCACACTCCCTGCTCAAAACGACGAATTTCACCTGTTACAAAGTCATAGACAAACAGCCCATTTTTGGTACCTATCCAGTACTCTTGCGCCGTCTCTGCGATACTTAATACGTGATTCCCTGCAATCCGCTGGATCGGCTGCTGGGGCTGATCAGGATCAAAAATCAAAATGCCGTCTAGCGAGCCGATCACCAGCTCATCGCGTACTTCTGAATAGTGCAGCTTCTCTACGTAATAGCTAGCAGAGCTTGATATGTGTTCGTAAACGTCTCCATTCGACAAGTAAACCCCCGCATTGGTCGCAATCACCCAACGAGATTTAATAAACGCCGCATCATTAATCGTGATCTTCGCTGACTGGTTGTATTGGTACAACTGCATCAACGAAAAGGTTTGAAACTCACCGCTATCAACATGGTAGGTGTAAAAGTGGCTCTCATCAGCTAACCAGATGTAGCGTTTTGTGGCACCAATTCGAAGTAATTCGGTTCCTGGGGTTAAGCTGAAAACCAGCTCTTTTTCTCGATTGGGTACGGTGCGATAGATTTCGTTCTGAAAAAATGTCCAGAAGGCATTGTCAACGAAAGCGACCTGCTCGGTATCCTCGTCAAGTGCTGAACCCATCTCAGGGGTAATCGCCTGACCATCAAAAAATAAGATTTGATTACGCACGTCTTGCAGCCATATCCCTCCGCCTTGAGCTGTAAATAGCTGTTTCGCCGCAAACACTTTTCCCTGAGTCTGCATAGGCAACGGATAGAAAACCGTGGGAGAGAAATTGGATGCTAGCGAAACTCCCGAAAACAGCAGTAGTAGCAACAGTATCGACGAGAGTTTATTCAATTGGCTTATCCCTAGCAGCAAGAATCAATAGGCTAACATTGGACGTTCAGCACAAGGCATGAACTTTGATTTATTTTGTGCCAATAATTATCGGAAATTTATCAAGATTAACAAGCGCGTATGGCAAAAAACTCGTGACTTTTCCAATCAGTTCACAGATGCCAATCAAGCCAAAGAGAATCGCTCTCTTTGGCTTTCGGTAAAGTTAACGCTGCAAGCAGTGGCTGAAGCTATCCGCCAAGTTCTGTTTTAAGACAAAGTAGCCACCAGAAACGGCTTGAACATCGCTGCCAATGGGATCAAGGACACCTACTTTTGCATTGCTGCCTCTGGTCACAGACTCTACCACTGCGGGTGTGAACTGAGGTTCAGAAAATACACATTTCGCCTGCTCACTGGCTAATGCTTTACGAATTGAGATCAACGTTTTGGCACCCGGTTTGCGATCAGGGCTGACCGTAAAAAACCCCAACTGATTGAGACCAAAATCTTGTTCAAAGTAACCATAGGCATCGTGGAAAACAAAATACCCATCCTGTTTGATAGGAGTAAGTTGCTTTTCGATCGCTCGCTGCTGAGCAGCCAGTTTGTCTTCAAATACTTTTAGATTATCAGCGTAGACTTGAGCGTTAGCAGCATCCATCCCTGCTAACATATCCGCAATAGCCTTTGCCACTTGCATCGTGGGTTTATAACCCAGCCAAAAATGGGGGTCATGACTGCCGTGGTCGTGACCATCATGATCATGATGATCACCTTGGTATTCTCTCAGTTCTAGACCTTCAATTTTGCTCAGTGTGAGGACATTGCTCTGCCCTTCTACCACCTTACTCAGAAAGGGTTCTAGATCCTTTCCGAACCAAATAATCACATCAGCATTGCGAATGCGCTTCACGTCTGACGGACGCAGAGCATAGTCGTGTGGTGAAGTATTAGACGCCAAGATAACCTCTGGAGATGAGGTATTTTGCATGATTTCAATGGCAATCAGTTGAATGGGTTTAATACTAGTTAACACTTGTGTTGCGTTAGCCACAGAGTGGCTTGCAAACCAAAGTGTACAGGCGATTAGAAAACGTTTCATAGCTAGCGAGATTACAGACTGGTTTAAAGGAATGACAAATGTTACATTATAACAATAAACAATTGCAAATGAGTTCCATTCATGCCGACATTGGTCGAACTTACTGATATCTGCGTTCAATTCGAAGACCGAACCATCCTCGACAAGGTAAGTCTACGCCTCAACAGAGGCGAAATCACTACACTTATCGGACCTAATGGCGCGGGAAAGTCGACACTGGTAAAAGTCTTACTCGGACTACAGCGCCGATATAGCGGTACTTTATCCAAAGCCAAGGGAATCAAAATTGGCTACGTACCACAAAAACTTAAACTCAATGACACCCTGCCACTTACCGTAGAACGTTTTCTGCGTTTGGCTGGCAAGTACAGCCGACAAGAGCTCAATGATGCCCTTAAATTAGTCGGCGCTGAGCATTTGGCGAAGAGTAATATGCATTCGTTGTCTGGCGGAGAGAATCAACGCGTCTTGCTTGCGCGAGCATTGCTACAAAGACCTGATTTGTTGGTTCTCGACGAACCAGCCCAAGGTGTTGATGTTCAGGGTCAGATCGATTTGTATGATTTGATCGATACTATTCGCCACCGCTTTAACTGTGCCGTGTTTATGGTCTCCCATGACCTGCACCTAGTCATGGCAAAAACCGATGATGTTATCTGTTTACATCATCATATTTGCTGTTCTGGCGCACCCGCAGACATCGCTCAGCACCCAAGCTATATTGCGCTGTTTGGACATACCCAGCAACAATCTCTTGCGTTCTATCACCATCAGCATGACCACCATCATCATGACTTAGCAGGTCAACCCGTAGCCGGTGAAGGCGCTCAATGTTCCCATCATACACACGGCCATCATCATGATTGAGTTTTTGCTACCTTCCATACTTGCAGGCTTAGGGATCGCTGCGATCGCAGGCCCGCTAGGTTCATTTGTTGTTTGGCGTCGCATGGCTTATTTCGGTGACACGCTCGCTCACGCCTCGTTGATGGGGCTTGCCTTGGGCTTTTTACTGGACGTCAATCTCTACTTAGCCTTAACGGTTTGCTGCCTTGCCTTGGCAATCCTGTTGGTAACACTTCAGCGTCAACAGCAAGTCGCTACTGACACTTTGCTGGGCATTCTCGCCCACAGTTCGTTATCACTTGGTCTGGTTGCTGTCAGTTTCTTGGATAACGTCCGAATTGATTTAATGAGCTATCTCTTTGGTGATCTGTTAGCGGTAACAGCGCAAGACCTCGCATATATTTATCTCGGCGTTATCGTCGTTGCTACTGTATTGGGCTTTTTCTGGCGCTCGTTACTCTCAACCACCGTCAATGAGGACCTTGCCGCTGTCGAGGGACACAACGTCGAGCTAATGCGTTTGATTCTGATGTTAATGGTCGGTTTAGTGATCGCAATTGGTATGAAATTTGTTGGCGCCCTGATCATGACTTCACTGTTGATCATCCCAGCGGCGACGGCTCGTCGATTTGCCAAAGCACCAGAACAGATGGCCTTGTTCGCATCACTGATTGGCTCTATTGCTGTTTTACTTGGTCTAACTCTATCATGGCACTACGACACTCCAGCAGGCCCTTCTGTCGTGATCAGCGCTACCGCGATGTTTATGTTAAGCCAACTAATGCGCGTGAGAAGTTAAACGCTTGAAGCATTCAAGAAATAAAAAGGGTTGGCGCTTGGCGCCAACCCTTTTTATTTTGAGTAAAGAACGAGAAAACTTGAGTTGCTTACGCAACATGCAAGCTCTCCCTTAGGGCGTAGCGCCCTCTTAAGCGCCTTCGTTATGCAGTTCTAGGTTCGCTAAATCTAGCTGAATCTCACGCTGAGTCTTTGCATCATCACCACGCAGTGATTCAAGGAAATCAAGGTAGTTCTGATCGATATCACCCGTCACGTATTCACCATTAAATACTGACGTTTCAAACTTAGCGATGTCGCTGTTACCCATACCAACTGCTGCGACAAGATCCTCCAGTGTTTGGAAAATCAGTTCATCAGCACCAATCTGTTTACAGATTGAATCGTTGTCACGACCATGTGCGATGAGTTCGCTTGCACTCGGCATATCGATGCCGTAAACATTCGGGAAACGGATTTCTGGTGCCGCTGAAACCATAAAGACTTTCTTCGCACCGGAATCACGCGCCATCTCGATAATCTGCTCTGATGTGGTACCACGTACGATAGAGTCATCAACCAGCAATACATTCTTATCTTTAAATTCTGAGCGGATTGCGTTGAGCTTACGACGCACAGATTTCTTGCGCTGCTGTTGACCAGGCATGATAAAGGTACGGCCGACGTAACGGTTCTTCACAAAGCCTTGGCGGTAAGGAATGTCGATCGCTTGTGCGATTTGCAGCGCGATATCACAAGAAGTTTCTGGGATAGGGATAACCACATCAATATCCAGATGGCTGTATTCATCGCGGATACGCTCACCCAATTTCTTACCCATTTCAACGCGCGCGCTATATACCGAGATTTTATCGATAAACGAATCTGGTCGAGCAAAGTAAACAAATTCAAAAATACATGGGTTAAGGACTGGGTTGTCAGCACATTGCTTAGTATGAAGTTGACCATCGAAAGTAACATAGATTGCTTCACCCGGTGCGATATCGCGGATGAAGTCAAACCCAACCGCATCCAACGCCACTGACTCAGAGGCAACCATGTATTCTGTACTACCACCGATTTCACGTTTTCCAAGGCATAGAGGGCGAATGCCGTTTGGATCACGAAATGCCACCATACCATGACCGATAATCATTGCTGTTACCGCGTACGCACCACGAATAGCACGGTGCACATTGGTCACTGCACGGAACACATCTTCCGCTGCAACATTTCCTTTTACGGTATCAATCTCGTGTGCAAGCACGTTGAGCAACACTTCTGAGTCGGAAGTCGTGTTCACATGACGACGATCTTTCTCAAACAATTTCTCACGTATTTCTGCTGCATTGGTCAAGTTACCATTGTGTGCCAGAGTGATACCAAATGGCGAATTCACGTAGAAAGGCTGTGCTTCTGACGCGCTCGAACTACCCGCCGTTGGATAACGAACATGGCCAATACCCACGCTACCTTGCAGTCTTTGCATATGTTTGGCTTCAAACACATCCTTAACTAAACCGTTCGCCTTACGCAGACGAAAACGATTGCTTTCTATGGTACAAATACCCGCGGCATCTTGGCCACGGTGCTGCAATACCGTCAATGCATCATAGATAGACTGGTTTACAGGCGTAGTGCCCACGATTCCAACAATACCACACATGTCTTAACCCTCGATTTTCGACAATGGCTGGCGCGTTATACCGCGCCAGATAAGAAACTAGACGTTGCTTGCAAGTGTTCAAAGAAAGGGGCAATGACGCGGCTAAATTCCGGCACCAATTGAGATCCTTTCCACCACTCAGAGTCTGGAAACGATGTAAACGCATCCATAAAAAATAGTGCTGCTGACACAATCAGAACGCCACGTAGACCGCCAAAAACGACACCTAACACTCTGTCTGTACCCGACAACCCTGTTTTCTGCACTAGCTGAGCAATCACATAGTTAACGATTGCACCAACCACTAGCGTAGCAATAAACAAGGCTGCGATTGCGGCTCCATTTCGAATCATCTCATCTTGAATATTGGTGAAGTACACCGCCAACTTGGCGTAATACTGACTGGCGATAAAAAAAGCGCCAAACCAAATAACCAATGAGAGTGCTTCTTTAGCGAAACCACGCACTAAACTGATCAAAGCCGACAGGCCGACCACACCTAAAATGACAATATCTAACGGATTCATTCTGTACTTACATCTTAAGTTCGCGCGCATTTTAACAGAAAAAACGCTGACGCAAACGTTTTCTTATGGGTTTAGCGGTTTAAATTTGAGCAATTGACCTTTTGAACCGGTAATTTTTTCCAGTTCTAGGATCTGACGCTCCAATTTACTCTTAGACACATCTGGGCCGATAATAATTCGTGTAAAACCATTTTCCGGCTTAGTATGCGCTTGGTAGCCTCGCTTCTGTAGGTCCTTAACCAAGTTGTTCGCATTGTCGGCATTTTTGAGCGCCATAAGTTGAACAATCCATGCCGTATCTTGATACTCATTGCGCTCAGGTATTTCTTTCACGACAACGGGTAATGGCTTATCTTCAGCGACACCATCAGAGCCCGTTTCGACGACCTCGACAGGGGTTTGAGGAAGGCTTTGCGAATCATCAACAGGATCAAGGATTTCGAAGCTTTCAAGCTCACTATCCAACTCGGGCTTGAGAGGAATACTTGCTATCTCTTCCTTGTAATGGGTTTTCTTGCCGTCTAGTACATCCGGCAAAACGATGACACCAACAGCGACTAAGATGATGGTACCGACTAGACGATTTTGAAACTTGCTTGCCATTTATTCTCCTTTGTTCTGCCAATGCTCGAGGACTTCTCCAACCGTATGGAAAGAGCCCACAACTAGGATGACATCTTGCGCCTTTGCTTTTGTCAGTGCAGATTCAAATGCTGCAACTGGCGCATCAAAATAGGCAATCCCCTTTGGTAGGTACTGGCATAGCTCCTGCGCCGAAGCAGCACGAGGCCCCGTCAGTGACGCAGGGTACCAATAAGAGGCAACCGGCATCAACGCTTCTAGAGTCGCTTTAATATCCTTATCATGCAGCATCGCTACCACAGTGTGAATCGTCTTATTCTGATATTGCTCTGCAACACGAGAAACGAGATATTGTGCCGAATGCGGGTTATGCGCTACATCAAGCAGTATGGTTGGCTCATCACTTAGAATTTGCATTCGACCAGGCAATTGAGCGTTTTGCAGACCATTGACGATGTTTACATCACTTAGCTCAAGATTTGCTGTTGCAAGTGCCATTAGTGCTGTAGCGGCGTTTTGTAGTGGTAAACCCGGTACTGGTAGATCATCTAACTGATAAGAGCCATGTACCCAGCGCCATGTGTTTAGATCCGTCAACTGGTAGTCGTACTGAATCCCAACCTGATACAGCTCAGCGCCGATATCATCTGCATGCGCTGCAACGGTTGCAGGTGCTTTTGGTTGCCCACAGATAGCGGGCTTTCCGCTGCGATAGATGCCTGCTTTTTCGTAACCGATAACATTGATGTCGTCACCCAGCCAATCTACATGGTCAATGGCCAAGCTGGTGATAATCGATACATCATGATCAACCACGTTGGTGGCGTCTAAACGCCCGCCTAGCCCAACTTCAAGTAACACAATATCGACTTTCTCAGTTTGAAATAGACGCAAAGCTGCAAGCGTCCCATACTCAAATAGGCTTAAGCTCACTTCGCCACGCTGCTTCTCGATGAAATCAAATGCTTGAGCATGTTTTTCATCGGATAGATCCTGACCATTGATACGAACGCGTTCGTTGTAACGAATAAGATGTGGAGAGCTATACACACCAACAGAATAACCCGCATCTAATAGAATCGCTTCCATCAATGCGCAGGTTGATCCCTTGCCGTTAGTTCCGGCAACCGTAATCACGGTCGGTGCAGGTTTGGTAAGATTTGCTGCTTTGGCAACAGTTTGGACACGGTCCAGACCGAGGTCGATCGCAGAGGTATGAATGTTTGATAAATAATCAAGCCACATCGATAGTGGAGATGTGGCTTGAGGAATTTGGCTTAGACTCATCTAACTTTAACCAATAAATTGTGGTTGCTTGTTAGTGAGTTACTTTACCCTTTTTCGTCCGCTTCTGGTACAGAATAAGCAGCTTCATTTGGTGAATCGTTAACAGAAACCACCAATGGTGATGGTTTATTGTTCATCTTCGCCATTAAGCCACCGATACGCTGACGCATTTCGCGGCGATCAACTATCATATCAATTGCACCGTGATCAAGCAGGAACTCACTACGCTGGAAACCTTCTGGTAGGTCTTCACGTACCGTTTGCTCGATAACTCGACGGCCAGCAAAACCGATCAATGCTTTTGGCTCACCAATATTGATATCACCAAGCATCGCTAAACTTGCCGAAACGCCACCCATAGTTGGGTCAGTCATTACCGATACGAATGGAAGACCTTTCGCTGACAGACGCTCTAGCGCAGCACTGGTTTTCGCCATTTGCATTAGAGACATTAATGCCTCTTGCATGCGCGCGCCGCCACTGGCAGAAAAACAAACTAAACCACAGTTGTTCTCCATTGCCGCTTCAGCTGCACGAACAAAACGAGCACCAACCACTGAACCCATTGAACCGCCCATGAATGAGAAGTCAAATGCACAAGCTACGATAGGCTGACCTAATAGTTCGCCTTTCATTACAACCAGCGCGTCTTTCTCACCGCTGCTCTTCTGAGCTGCTGAAATGCGGTCTTTATACTTTTTCGAGTCTTTGAACTTCAGTTTATCTTGCGGCTCAAGCTCGTCAGCAATCTCTACACGATTATTTTCGTCTAGGAATGTTTCAAGGCGACGACGTGCTCTCATACGCATGTGATGATCACATTTCGGACATACTTCTAGGTTACGCTCTAGTTCAGCGTGGTAAAGCACCTGCTCACATGAAGTACATTTGGTCCAAACCCCTTCAGGAATAGACGCTTTACGTGAACTAACAATGTTGCTTTTTTCTAAAATCTTTTCAAGCCAACTCATGGAAGACCTTTTCTCTCTACTCCTGCGCTCAATGCGAAGGATACAAATTCTGAATTTACGCGTGAGGATTAAAGCATATTAAATGCCAAGTGTAGACAAAAAACTGGTTGTACCTATTTCCTGACTCAATTTCTCACACACTAAAGACCTGATTCATTCGACAATTTATCACGAATTAGTTCAGATTATCAGGCAAAAATAGTGGCCCAATCGGCACTCTTGGTAATTCAAACCCATCAGGGTAATCAACGTCAACGAGGTACAGGCCTTCCGCTTTCGCCGTCGCTCCCGCCAACTTGCGATCCTTGGCTGCAAGCAACCACTCGATCCACTGCGGCTCCTGCTCTCCTCGACCAACACAAATCAAACTTCCAGTGATATTGCGCACCATATGATGAACAAATGCGTTCGCTTTGATGTCAATAACAACATACTGACCATGACGCGACACATTAATGTGCATCATGTTTCGCCATGGGCTGCGAGATTGGCAATGTGTCGCTCTAAAGGAGGTAAAGTCGTTTTCGCCTAACAGATACTGTGCGGCTTGATGCATCTTCTTTTCATCAAGCTCACCGTGATAGTGGCTCACACCCGAAGACAGTATACCCGGACGCAGTGCGCTGTTGAAAATGATATAGCGGTAGCGGCGTGCTGTAGCGGAAAAACGGGCATGAAACTCGTCCGGTACCTCTTTAGCCCAACGTACTGCGATATCATCGGGTAAGTTAGCGTTGGCTCCCATTGTCCAAGCCACCATTTTACGTGTTGCGGTTGTATCAAAATGGACAACTTGACCTGTCCCATGAACGCCTGCATCGGTCCGTCCTGCGCACTGGACTTCAATTGGATGGTTAGCAACGATACTTAATGCGTGTTCTAACTTCTCTTGAACACTATTCACGTCTCTTTGGCGTTGCCAGCCATAGTATTGAGTACCATTGTATTCGATGCCTAAAGCAATTCTCATCGGGATGTTCTCACAGGATTGATTGACCTAAGAATGGGGCGGGAAGTATATACCAAAAAATAAGGGGGCTAAACTGCCCCCTTAGTCATTTCACCAATTAGCGATTGTTTATCGCATCAATCAAACTCTTCGCTTCACGTCGAATTTCATCACTGCCGTCAACTATTGCTTCTTCAAGCAATTTAATCGCGCCCTGTGAATCACTCATTTCGATGTAGATTTTGGCTAAATCGAGTTTACCCGCGGCCTCGGAGTTCGCATCAACATCAGTGTGATCGCCGATATCACCAATAACATCAGGAAAATCATGTAGACCAACATCAAGTTTGAGTTCGTCATCGATCTCTTGCTGCTCTTCTGACTCGACTTCCGCCATCAATTCGTCGATGGTGCGGAATGTATGCTCCTGAGGATTAAACTCGTCAAGGTCTGGTTGATCTTCCCAATCCTCGTCCAGTGCCTGCTCAAGGGTATTGTCGACAGACCAGATATCTTTTTCATCATCAGGGATTTCGTCCGAAATCGTAGCCTGCTGCTCTGGTGAAAGACTAAAACCATTCCAGTCTTCACCAATTTCAAGCATCGCGTCGATATCCATGCCTGCACTGTCAGAAGTCACCGCATCAATCGGCTTGTCAAATGAGAATCCACCGTGTGGCTGATCATCTTCCGCCAGCAGCTCATCAAAGGCTTTTTCATCAAACTGCTGATGTGCCATATCCTGTGCATCAACACGTGCAGCGCTTTCTGCTGGTATTTCTTCGAGATCTGGCAGTTCAACGGGTTCAAGTGCAAAGTCATCATGCTGCTCTGAGAGATCTTCAGCCGATGAATCCAGATCCGCTAACGCCTCTTCTTCACCATACTCAGGCAAATCAAGTGCATCAAACTCAATCGCTTGCTCGCCAACAGGCTCTTCAAATGGCGGTTCACTCAATGGTGCTTCCGATACATTCAGTGCAGCAAGCGCTTCTTCCTCTCCAAACTGAGGTAAATCGAAATCATCCAGATCAATGTTTTCATCATCTACTTGCGGAGCTTGATGAACACTTTCCGATTCGAGTTCAACATCAGCAATGGCTTGTTCTTCACCGAATTCTGGTCGCTCAAGGGAATCAATCTCTTGCTCTTCAGCAGGCTGTTGAAGTTGTTCTTCGCTTGCCAGACCGTGCGATTCACTCATCTCAGCTAACGCTTCTTCCTCGCCAAATTCTGGCAATTCAAAGTCGTCCAGTTCGATGTTTTCATCATCCACTTGTGGTGATTGATAAAGCTTCTCTGATGCAAGTTCTGAGTCCGCTAATGCCTCATCCTCACCAAACTCTGGTAAATCTAGGTCATCCAACTCGAACGTTTCATCTTCTGCTTGAGGCTCTGCAAGCTCTTGTGCAGGTTCAAGCTCTGCATCCGCTAATGCGTCTTCTTCACTGTATTCCGGCAGCTCAAGCTCATCGAACACCATGGCTGGCTCTTCCAGCGACGGTTCTTCAACAGACTCAGCAACAAGCGCTTCAGGTTCGAGAGCTGGGGCTTCTGCCACATCAGCCAATGCCTCTTCCTCACCAAACTCTGGCAAGTCTAGGTCATCCAACTCGAACGC